>JAIZWN010000556.1 GCA_020443945.1 Candidatus Thiosymbion ectosymbiont of Robbea hypermnestra
ACATGTCTCATCAGCAATTTACATGGCAACCTCCTTTCAGGTTGCTAGACTGACCAGGCTTTGCCTGGCGCACCAGATTGCACAGATTCTCGCCGATGAAAAAATAATCCGTGAAAATCTGCGTAATCTGTGGACAGGATAGCGTGGGAAGACCGTAGGGCAGAAAAGTGTAACGCATCCCGCCATGTCGGTCATTCCAGTCTCTACGGACTACGGGCTTGTCCCCACACTCCAGCATGAGAACGCCCTTATGACCGCTCCAGCGGCCAGGATTTCAGGGCGCTGGAGCGTGGGAGATTGCGCATTTTCCCCATAGTCAGTTATAAGAAGAAAAAAGGGGATCTCGATCTTCTTTCCGTGCGTCGGGCGGAAAAGTTCCCGTCGCGAATTTGCCGGCGATTCCGATATGGTAAGTAGCTTGCCGCGCGCGCTACGGGCGGTGGGATCGGGCCTGCGCACGGGCTGGCTGATCCTCGGCATCACCCTGCTTTTGATTCTGGTGTGCGAGGCGGGTCTGCGCCTGGCGTTGACGGCCAGGGGTTGGCTCATGCATCGGTCCCTGACCGAGCACCAGATCGTCAGGCACGAGAGCGACGAGCGGGCGCGGGGCGACGCGGATCAGGGCACCGCGTGGGCCCAGGATTATTTCAAGGAACACCAGGCGTCCCGCAAGGGATATCCCATGTTCGGGGGGTTCGTCTGGTGGCCCTATGTCTATTGGCGCCATCCCCCCTACCGGGGTCGGTACATCAATACGGACCGCAACGGCCTGCGGGCGACCTGGAACCCGCCGCCGCGGGAGGGTGTCGCAACAGGCGACACCCGACGCCCTCCACGAGAAATCGCCGTCGATAATCCGCCGCCGGTACGCCTGTTCACCTTCGGGGGCTCGACCATGTGGGGCGCCAATGTGCGCGACCACTACACGGTCGCCTCCCACCTGAGCAGGTTGCTGCATGAGCGGGGGTATCGCGTCCGGGTAACCAATTACGGCGAGATCGCCTATGTGAGCACCCAGGAGGCGACCGCCCTGCTGCGCTGTCTCCACCGCGGCGAGATCCCGGACATCGCGCTCTTCTACGACGGCATCAGCGATGTGTTCTCGTCCTACCAGAACGGCGCGGTGGGCATCCCTCATAACGAGTGGCGGCGACGCGCGGAATTCGCCCTCCCCAACCGACCGCAAGGGCTGTTGCGGACCGCGGTAAAAGAGAATCTGTGGGGGTTCGACCGCCTCCTGACCGGGCTGCGCCGTCGGGTCCGCTCGCCGCCGGACAACCGATCACGGCGGGTCTCACCCCTGAGTGACGGGCTGGCCCGCCAAACCCTGCGCGCGTACCGGGCCAACCTGGCCTTTATCGAGTCGCTGGGGCGGCGCTATGGGTTCGAGCCCCTGTTCTACTGGCAACCCACCAACATCTTTTCCGAGCGGCTCCGTCCGCCCGAGGATTCGGTCGTAGCCCGGCGCTGGCTCTCGGTCCGGGAGACATTCGACGCCATTTACGGGCGGGTGCGGCGGTCCGAGCCGCTGAACGCCCATCCACGGTTTCACGATATCAGCACCCTGTTCGACGATTCGCAGAGAAACTATTACGTGGATGGGCTCTATCATCTCTCCGAATCGGGCAACCGACTGGTCGCCGCGGCCATGGTGGAGGACGTAATCGCCCTGATCGAGCAACGCCGCGCGACCGGCAATTGAGGGCGCAGAGTTGTTTGATTGCCTGCTGTTTCCACGATTTGCGCCCACGTGTACTTAGCGCCTCACCGCAGTCGGTCCAGCCGCAGGCGTTGGCGTTCGTCGAACAGGCGTCGGGAGCCGATCCAGACCGCCGCGACGCTCCCCAGTCCGGTGCCGGCGGCAATCAGGAACATGATGAGGAGCTGGTATTTGGCCGCCTCCAGGGGCGGGCTGCCGGCGAGGATCTGACCGGTCATCATGCCCGGCAGGCTGACGATGCCGGCGGTGGCCATGGCGTTGATGATGGGGATAAGACCGGAGCGCAGGGCGTCGCGGCGGATGTCGGCGATGACGGTGTCCCAGTCCGCGCCGAGCAACAAGCGGGCCTCGATGCGACCGCGGCCGACCCAGGCGTGGCGGGTGAGGTTGTCCAGGGCGATGGCGATGCCGCTCATGGTGTTGCCGAGCAACATGCCGAGCAGGGGGATCAGGTACTGGGGCTGATACCAGGGCTCGACCCGAATCACCACCAGCAGGGCGAGCAGGGTGACACTGAAGGAGGAGAGGAACATGGAGAGGGTGCCAATGCCTATGCCCCAGGGGCCGCGGTAGCGCCGCTGCTGGCGCGCCATCACCTCCCAACCGGCCACCGTCAGCATGACGAGGGTCAGCGCACCGATCCAGGGCAGGCTCCGCAGCTCGAACAGGACATCGAGCACCAGTCCCAACAGGACGAGCTGCACCAGGCTGCGGGCGGCGGCGACGAGCACCCGCCGCTCCACGCCGAGGCGCAGCCGCCAGGACATGAGGGCCAGCAGCAGGACCAAACCCGCGGCCAAGGTAAGGTCCCAGGGGCCGAGCCGGATCAGGTCCATGGCTCCGGCTCCAGCCGGGCGTCGCGGATGACTAAGGACCGCCCGCCGAGGCGGCGGCGCTGCTCCGGGTCGTGGCTCACCCAGAGCACCGCCGCGGTCCGTTCCCGCTGGTAGTCCCGGACAAGGGCCTCCACCCGGTCCCGATTCGGCGGGTCTAGGTTGGCGGTGGCCTCGTCCAGCAACAGGGCCTCGGGTCCGTTGGCGAGCAGGCGGGCCAGGGCCAGGCGCTGGCGCTCCCCCGTGGAGAGCCGGGATACGGACCAGTCCAATACCTCGGCGCCCAGGTCGAGCCGGTTCAGAATACGAGCCGTCTCGGCGCCGCCTGCTCCGGTCCGGGGATCGGGAAAGTGAGCGCCGACCCGGTCTCCCCACCAGTGGGATTCGGCCGGGAGCAGGCCGACCCGACGGCGCCACTCGGGGGCGGACAGGCCCGAGCGTGGGATGCCGTCGATCCGGGCCTCGCCCACATGGGGGTCCAGGTCGGCAATGGCCCGCAGGAGCAGGCTCTTGCCCGCGCCGGAGGGACCACAGAGAAAGACCAGCTCACCGGCCGCGATCTCGATCTCTACCGGCTCCAGGCCCCTGGGCCGGAGACCCACAAGGCACAGACCGGCCACTATGAGCGAGCACCCGGCCAGAGACGCCCCGTTGCTCCCGCTCTTTCCGAGGGAAAGTCGGGGCAAGGGGCGTCCCGCGTAACGGCAAGCCGGCCTCGGCAACAGTGATGCGATGGCATTTTGGTTTCGTGTCCGTATGAAGGGCACCTTGAAAAATTGGTAGTGGGTGAATCCTGTGTGATGTGCAACGTTTGTTCTCACAGTAGAGTAGAGGACAGGTTTCCCGTGTCCTTAGATTTGGCCTATCCGTTCCCGCCCCTTT
>JAIZWN010000557.1 GCA_020443945.1 Candidatus Thiosymbion ectosymbiont of Robbea hypermnestra
ACATGTCTCATCAGCAATTTACATGGCAACCTCCTTTCAGGTTGCTAGACTGACCAGGCTTTGCCTGGCGCACCAGAGGACACAGAGAAAAGGGTGGTGTCTTAGATTTGTGGTTTCCGGGATTTGGCGTAAAGACCACCCCTCACCATCATTGGTGTCTGCGGATTACGCCGATTTTCACGGATTACCGCGTTTTTTCATCGGCGAGAATCTGCGTAATCTGCGGATTCAAGCATCACAGATCACAAAACTACCTGCGTTCCCTGTGGTTTAAAAATTTCACAGACATGATTTCTTCAGTGCTATAGGCTGGGTTGAGGAACGAAACCCAGCTTTCACGGGCATATCCGGTTTGCTGGATCTCGTCCCTCGATCCAGCCTACGACTTCTTTGCCGCCGTCCACCCGCTTCCTGCGTTGCGCGCGCGGCCGACCAGCCCACAGATATTGTGTACTTGCGGCCCAAAACCGCGGAATGTTCTGAAACGGGGTGCGAGACTTCCCGAAATGTCCGAGGAACGAAAGGTAAGGATGTCCACCCCAAGGTTTACCCGCTTGGGGGATGAGTCGGTCCACGCCTTGCTGGTCCAGTTTCTGTTCCTGGCCGCGGTTGTGGGCCTGTTGGTCTTTCTGGTCTTCAATACCCTCGCCAATCTCGAGAGCCGGGGCATTGAGACCGGCTTCGGTTTTCTCGCTCGAGAGTCCGGGTTTGGCATCAGCCAGACCCTGATCTCCTATACCGAGACCTCGAGCTTTGGCCGTGTCTTCGTGATCGGGCTCCTGAACACCCTGCTGGTCTCGGTGCTCGGCATTGTCCTCGCGACCCTGCTCGGGTTCCTGATCGGTATCGCACGTCTGTCTCGCAACTGGCTGGTTGCACGCCTGGCCGCGGTCTATATCGAGACCTTTCGCAACGTCCCCCTGCTGCTCCAGGTTTTCTTCTGGTATGTATCGGTCCTGACTGCTTTGCCCCACCCGCGTAACAGCCATGCCTTGGGGGAGGCAGTCTTTCTGAATCAGCGGGGGTTCTTTGTCCCGCGACCCTTGCTCCTGGAGGGGGCATGGCTGGTGCTGGGTGCGACGGCGTTGGCAATAGTCGTGACTTTTCTGCTCGTGCATTGGTCGCGCCGCCGGCGTGAACGTACCGGGCGACCGCTGCCGGTGATCCGCTATGCCCTGTTACTCCTGATCGGGCTGCCGGGCATCGCGTTCTTCGTTGCCGGCCGACCCGTTTCCTGGGAATTTCCAGTCTTACAGGGCTTTAATTTTCAGGGCGGTCTGACCATCATCCCTGAACTCATGGCCCTGCTCATCTCCCTGACGATCTACACCGCGGCCTTCATCGCCGAAATTGTGCGCGCCGGCATTCAATCGGTCCCCCATGGCCAGACCGAGGCGGCATCCGCGTTGGGCTTGAGTCGATCACAACGCCTGCGACTGATTCTGATTCCCCAGGCCCTGCGCGTCATCGTCCCGCCGTTGACGAGCCAGTATCTGAACCTGGTAAAGAATTCGTCCCTGGCCACGGCGATCGGCTATCCCGACCTGGTCAATGTCTTTGCCGGAACCACCACGAGCATCACCGGCCAGGCTATCGAGATCATCGCCATGACCATGGTCGTTTATCTGGCCGTCAGCCTGTCGATCTCGGCGTTTATGAATTGGTATAACGCCCGTATCGCCCTGACCGGGCACTGACCGTAACCGGATCTGTTGACCGTTAACATACCTGCGGCAGTAACCCAAAATGTCAACGAAACCTGGGTACCTCTCTACCAACACGCCATCTTTCCACTTCTATTTGGCCCCCCTCGCATGGATTCGTACAAATCTGTTCTCGGGCCCTGTCGATTCCCTGTTGACCCTGCTTGCCCTCTATCTGCTCTGGATCGGCATTCCGCCCTTTATCCAGTGGGCCATCATGGATGCCGATTGGGTCGGCAACAGCCGTGATCAGTGCATTGGCGGTGGGGCCTGCTGGGTCTTCGTCCGGGTTCGTCTCGACCAGTTCCTTTACGGCGCCTATCCCACGGACCAGCAATGGCGCGTCAATCTCGGACTCTTGCTGTTCGTGCTCCTGTTGGTCCCGATCATGCTGCGCCAAGTGCCCTACAAAGGTGTCTTGGCGGCATTTTTGATAGTCGTCTATCCTGTTATCGCCTACGCGCTCTTCTATGGCGGCTGGTTGGGACTGCCGGTGGTCGAGACCCACCAGTGGGGCGGGTTGATGTTGACCCTGATTCTGGCGGTAGTCGGCATCGTCCTGTCGCTTCCGTTCGGTACCCTGCTTGCATTGGGACGACGCTCGGATCTGCCCGTTATCCGTGCCGCCTGCGTGACCTATATCGAGCTCTGGCGTGGTGTGCCGCTGATCACCGTACTCTTCATGGCCTCGGTGATGCTGCCGCTGTTCTTTCCCGAGGGCTTCAATCCCGACAAACTGCTGCGCGCCATGATCGGTATCGTGTTGTTCCAATCCGCTTACATGGCCGAGGTGGTACGCGGGGGGCTCCAGGCAATCCCGAAGGGCCAATATGAGGCAGCCAAGGCCTTAGGGTTGGGCTATTGGCAGACCATGGGCCTGGTCATTCTGCCCCAGGCACTGAAGCTCGTGATCCCCGGCATCGTCAATACCTTTATCGCCTTGTTCAAGGATACGACTCTGGTTCTGATCATCGGCCTGTTCGACCTGCTCGGCAAGGTCCAGCAGGCCTTCAACGACCCGGAATGGCTCGGCTATTCCACCGAGGGTTACCTCTTCGCGGGTTTCATCTTCTGGGCATTTTGCTTCAGTATGTCCCGTTACAGCCAAGCCCTGGAACGGTCACTGCATACCGGCCACAAGCATTGACCGGCAAGTGCGGCAACGGCTCCGGTATTTTCTCAGCTCGAGGATGCATCGCCCATGACCAACGAAGATCCCGCACCTACGGGCACGCCGATGGTCGACATCCGGGGCCTCAACAAGTGGTACGGAGAGTTCCAGGTTCTCAAGGACATCGATCTACGCGTCGAGAAGGGACAACGCATCGTTATCTGTGGTCCGTCGGGTTCCGGGAAATCGACCCTGATCCGTTGCATCAACCGGCTCGAGACCTACCAGCAGGGACGGATTGTCGTCGATGGCATCGAGCTCAGCGAGAATCTGCGCAACCTCGAGCAAGTGCGCCGCGAAGTCGGCATGGTTTTTCAGCACTTCAATCTGTTCTCGCACCTGACGGTGCTCGAGAACTGCACGCTGGCCCCAATCTGGGTACGCAGGCAGTCGCGCGCGCAGGCCGAACGGACGGCACTCGATTATCTGGAACGGGTGCGGATTCCCGAACAGGCCGATAAATATCCCGGGCAGCTTTCGGGCGGTCAGCAGCAGCGCGTCGCCATTGCCCGCAGTCTGTGCATGAATCCGCGCATCCTGTTGTTCGACGAACCCACCTCGGCCCTCGATCCCGAGATGATCAAGGAGGTGCTCGACGTTATGATCGAGCTTGCCGAAGAGGGCATGACCATGCTCTGCGTCACCCATGAGATGGGGTTTGCCCGCACGGTCGCCGACCGCGTGATCTTCATGGATGCCGGATGTATCGTTGAAAGCGCGGAGCCGGATACCTTCTTCTCCAACCCACGACACGCCCGTACCAGGGAGTTCCTGGGACAGATCCTGGGCTGAGTAAGTTGGTGGCCAGCACCCCATTTCATATTATTTTGCATCCTTTTAAATCCCCAAACGCGCCAGGTAAGGCACCGTGCGCCGGGAATGCTCTCACTCTATTGCCAAGTGCTGTAACGTTGCGTGGACCTGTTTGGGGGGCTCCCTGCGGGCGTGACGGGAAGCGGCCATCGGCATCGTTGCGCGAGCTTGAAAGACAGGATCGACTATTCCCATGCTCACGCGCCTCGCATCTGACCATTTCCCACCGCGCTGAGAACGCAAAATAAGGTGAAATGGGGTACTGGTGATCGGCGGCTAATGGTTAGGGATCACCGACTACTGTCCACCAACTACCGATCACCGATATGACCGAACGACTCGACGAGCTCGCCTTGGTATTGGGGCCGCGGCTGCGGGCCGCCGGGCTTATGCTCGCCACCGCCGAATCCTGTACCGGGGGTTGGGTTTCCAAGGTGGTGACCGATGTTCCCGGCAGCAGTGCCTGGTTCGACCGCGGCTTTGTGACCTACGACGATCGGGCCAAGCGGGAGATGCTGGGGGTTCCCGCCGTCGCCATCACCGACCATGGCGCGGTCAGTGAGGAGGTGGCCCTGGCGATGGCCCAGGGCGCCCTGGCCCACAGCCGGGCGGGTGTGGCGCTTGCGATCACGGGTATCGCCGGACCTACCGGCGGTACCGAGGATAAGCCTGTCGGAACCGTCTGCTTCGCCTGGGTGCGCGCGGGCCGGCGCCCCCTGACCCGGCGCATGCGGTTCGCGGGCAGCCGCGAGCAGGTGCGTCGCCAGTCGGTCCGGTTTGCGCTGGAGCAGCTGCTGGAGCTGATCGGGAACGGTGACTGAGCGCCTGTTCTTTGCATTGTGGCCCGGTGAACGGCAGCAAAGGACGCTGACCAGGATTCAGAGGGAACTGCCGGACCGTCCGGGCCGCAAGGCGCATCCGCGGGATCTCCACCTCACGCTGGTCTTTCTCGGTGACCTGGATGCGGAAAAACGCGCCTGCGTGGAGGAGGTAGCCGACCGGGTCCGGGTGGCTCCCTTCACCTTGAACCTGGACCGCTTCGGCTGCTTTCCCCGGGCACGGGTCCTCTGGTGCGGTGTCTCGGAGCGCCCACGGTCGCTGACAGCGCTGGTACATGCCCTCGACGAGGGCCTGGTGGGCTGTGGGTTTTGCCCCGAACGGCGCGCCTTCGAGCCGCATGTGACCCTGGTCCGTAAGGCGCGGCCGTTACCGGCGCGCGGGCTCGAACCCCCGGTGGTCTGGCCGGTCGCGGAGTTTGCGCTGGTGATCGCGCGGCCGGGAGAATCTCCCAGATACCGGGTGGAACGCAGATGGCCACTGATGCCGTGACGCCGCGCGCCAAAGGGCGTGAATCGATACCGGCGGAAGGCACTTCGAATGGCGATCGGTTATGAGTGGAAACCAGGAGTTACCGCCGCTGCGGATCCGGCCACGGCCTTCTCGGATTCTGGCGGTCTTGCTGCTGGTGACCCACGGCGCGGCCCTGTCCGCCCTGGTTGCGTTGCCCCTGGATTGGTATTGGCGCGTCGGGCTCGGCGCCCTGGTGATCGCGAGCCTCGTCGATACGCTGGGGACGCAGGTCCTGTTCACGATCCCCCGTGGGGTACGGGAGGCGATTTGGGGGGCGGACGGGACCTGGACCCTGATCCTGGTATCCGGGGAGCGGGTCGAGGCCCGGCTGTTGCCGTCCACCTTGGTGACGACGCGGCTTCTGGTGCTGAATTTTCGTTGCGGACTCTGGCGCTTCCGTGCCCTGACACTTCCGCCCGACGCCCTGGCTCCTGATCTGCTGCGGCGGTTGCGGGTGCGTCTTCGGTTGTGGGGAGCCGCGGACCGATCGGACGCCCGGTAGTGTTGTAGTTTTGTGATCTGTGATGTTGAATCCGCGGACAACCATGATGGTGAGGGAAGGTCTCTACGCCAAATCCCGGAAACCACGAATCTAAGACACCACCCGGACGCCCATATCCCGGCATGAGCCGGCCCTTTCGCATCCTTGGCTTTTCAAGATGCCTCGAAGCAGGTTCCGTATCGGTCGAAATCAGGTACTAGGGGACGTTCTCAATTAGGCCAAATCGCCATAAAAATCAAGTAACTTCCGTAGGATGTGGTGAGCGAAGCGAACCGCATCGACTGCGTATCGGTTCACTGATGCGGTTCGTTTTACTCACCGCATCCTACCCGAGTTACCCGCAATCTAAAGGGAAACGAGGCACTAGGGGGCGCTCTCAATTAACCGAATCCCCCGAAAATCATATGCAGCAAATCCATACACTTGTCGGTGGGTCACCGCCTTCAGTGTTCTCACACCAAGCCACGAAGAATGCTGCCGTGGTCTCGGACGGCTCTTGGCGTTGCCGGTGCCACCGCACCGT
>JAIZWN010000558.1 GCA_020443945.1 Candidatus Thiosymbion ectosymbiont of Robbea hypermnestra
TCCTGCGCTCACGCGCCTCGCATCTAGCCGCTTCTCGCCGCGCTGAGAGCGTAAAATAGGGTGAAACGGGGTACTAGGATTCCTTGAGGGACCTGCATCTTTACAAATGAGTCAAGTTGATGCGCTGCACAAAAACAGTTCTGTCTCTTGTTGAGCGGGAATCGCAAATTCTTTGAACCACGGAGGCAGACAATAAGAGTGCAAGATGATCGCCTTCCGGGGAGGCCAAGCATCCCGTCACGCTCGTTGCGGGCGGTGGGATCGGGCCTGCGCACGGGCTGGCTGATCCTCGGCCTCCTGCTGCTGCTGATCCTGGCGGGCGAGGCGGGGTTGCGCCTGATACTGACCGCCGGAGATCGGCTCGCGCGTGAGCCGCGGACCGGGCGTTGGCTCGACGAGCGGGCGCGGGCCGACGCCTATCACGGCGCCACATGGGTCCAGGATTACTTCAGGGAGCTCGACCTGTCCGGGAAGGGCGGCTGGCGTCCCTATGTCTATTGGCGACACCCCCCGCGCCGGGGCCGATACATCCAGGTAGACCGGAACGGCCTGCGGGCGACCTGGCGCCCGCCGTCGCGGGACGCCGCCCTCGATGCTCCACCGCCGGTGCGGATCTTCGCCTTCGGCGCCTCCACCATGTGGGGCCTCGGTGTACGCGACCACTACACCGTCGCCTCCCACCTGAGCAAGCGGCTGCACGCGCGCGGGTATCCCGCCCAAGTCACCAATTACGGCCAGTCCGCCTACGTGAGCACCCAGGAGGCGATTGCCCTGCTGCGCGGCATCCACCGCGGCGAGGTCCCGGACATCGTGATCTTTTACGACGGCCTGAGCGACGTGCTCTCGTCCTACATGAACGCCGCCGCGGGCGTCTCGCAGAACGCGCGACGACGACGCGCGGAATTTGCTCTCCTCGACCGGCCGCAAGGGCTGCTGCAACATATCGGCCGGCAGGTCCCGACCCGCAACCTTTGGGGATTCGACCGCCTGGCGACCGGCCTGCGGCGCGGCATCCGGCCATCGGTGGGCCACCGCTCCCAGGTCCGTCCGCTGAGCGATGAGGTGGTCCGGCAGACCCGGCACATCTATGCCGCCAACCTCGCCTTCGTCGCATCCCTGGGGCGGCGCTACGGGTTCGAGTCCCTGTTCTACTGGCAGCCCCATATCTTCTCCAAACGCCGCCGCTCCGCCAGCGAGCAGGCCGCGGCCGAGTCCCTGTTCCCGACCCGAAAGGCATTCGAAGCCATCTATCGGGAGGTGCGGCGGTCCGCAACCCTGCGGGACCAAACCGGCTTTCGCGACATCAGCGCGCTGTTCGACGATCTGGCGGAACCCTACTACGTGGATGGGACCCATCTCTCCGAGTCGGGCAACCGACTGGTCGCCGAGGTCATGGCGGAAGACGTGATCGATCTGATCGAGCAGCGATAGTGGGTAAATCCTGCGTGATGTTCAACGTTTTTTCTCACACAAAGCCACCAAGCCACGAAGAATTCTGCCGTGGTCTCGGCCGGCTCTTGGCGTTGCCGGTGCCACCGCACCGTCATTGTGGGTGGGACCCCGGAATCTAGTACCCCGTTTCACCCTATTTTACGCTCTCAGCGCGGCGAGAAGCGGTCAGATGCGAGGCGCGTGAGCGCAGGAATAGCCA
>JAIZWN010000559.1 GCA_020443945.1 Candidatus Thiosymbion ectosymbiont of Robbea hypermnestra
CCTGCGCTCACGCGCCTCGCATCTAGCCGCTTCTCGCCGCGCTGAGAGCGTAAAATAGGGTGAAACGGGGTACTAGCGCCCTCGATTCTTTGGATTGGTTCCTCGAAGCTCCGGGCGTGCGCTTCGTGCGCGATGCCGATGACTTCGTGGTGTGGTGCCCATCCGAAACCCAGGCGACAGAGGCACTGACCCGGGTCGAGCATCAGTTGTCCGACCAACTCGGGCTCACGTTGAGCCCGCAAAAGACGCCGATCACAACCTTCAAGAAGGGGTTTCCCTTTCTCGGGTTTGACAGCTCGTCGCGGGCGGTCAAGAGGCGTCACACGTCAGTGGAGAAGTTCAAAGAGAAGGTCCGAGACTTGACTCGTCGTTCAGGCAACAGGGACCGGGAGGCGGTAGGGAGGCTCAACCGGGTGATTCGGGGGACGGCGGGTGATTTCGCCGCGCCCTGCTCTCACAACCGCAGGCTCTGCGAGCAACTCGACGGATGGATTCGGAGGCGCCGACGCGGGATGAAAGTTAAGCGTACATGGCGCACGGATCATGTACGCTTGCGCAGCAAGCACTGCCGACGCAGGGGTCTACTCAACCGGCGGGATTTCTATCGCCTTCCGGTGTAACACCAGGACTCGACTCCCCGACTGTGGGGTACTCTCGGCACAGCCGCCCAGTGCCCGAAAGGGGCATGCTGGACAATCGGGGGAATTGACCCCCTTGCGGCAACGGGGAGGGAGTGGC
>JAIZWN010000560.1 GCA_020443945.1 Candidatus Thiosymbion ectosymbiont of Robbea hypermnestra
AGTGGCACCTGGAAGAGCTGAGCTACCAGGCCAGCATGTATCAATCCAGCTATCACGATGGACGCCTGGATGGGGAAGAGAAAGGGATGGCCGCCGGGATGGAAAGAGGCCGGGAAGCCGGGAGAAAAGAAGGCAGGGAAGAAGGATTAAAGGCAAAGGCCACTGAAATGGCCGAGGCCATGAAGCAGGCCGGCGAGCCCGTGGAGAGGATCGCGCAATACACCCGGTTGACACCGGAAGAGATCGCCGATTTATAAAGCGGCTTTTCTACCGGGCGCTGGCTTTGCCCATCCTGCCAGCCTGAAAGGCGTTCGCTTATTTGGCAGGGCTCAGGTTTCGCCATCTCGAGCTATTTTCTGGGGACCTTTTGCATATCGTCCACGAATTCATCGATAAGTTCGGTCGTAACATCCGGTTTAATAACAATGTGCGCATCTTCGGCATTGACTGCAATCTGCCATTTCCAGATGATCGACTTTGGCGGACGGGGGATTACGAGTGTGATGGCGCAAGGATTGCGCCAGGCTTTACAACCAACCTTATTGAGCTCGACAATCGCATACTCCGCACGATTAAGGCACCGTGTAACCATGGCACGGAATCCTTCTCTCCCGTATTTGCGGATCGCATACCACAAAAACAGTGGAGTAATACCGTTTCGAGAACCCGATATGGTTGTATCCAGGCTCCCGATATACTCGATGGGACGCGCTATTTTATCTACATTCTTTTGCTTTGCCAGTACAATACCACAGGGAATTGGTGAGCCGATGAATTTATGTCCGCTCACCGAGATACTGTCGATTCCGGTGCTGAAATCGAATAGCGGAGAACCATCGATAAAAGGTAACGTCATGCCGCTGAGTGCGGCATCGGCATGTATGTAGAAGGAAAAAACGGATAGTTCGGCAAGGATCTCGCGAATGCGCGCCACCCGGTCCACGGCTTCTTTCATGGTGGTGCCGATATTAGCGAGAATGATCGGGCAAACATCACGACGTATCTTAATAGTTTCGTAGAGATGTTGGTAGGACATTTCCCCATTGGGTTGTGATCTAATCGTAGTATGTTGCATCCTGAGCAGACGTAGACTTTTTGGAACGCTGTAATGTACATCCTGAGAATGGTAAAGAATTCCGTCCGGATATAATTCGCGCGCCAAGTAGAGACCGTAAAGATTACCTTCCGTGCCACCGTTGGTGATATAGCCCCAACTCTCCTCCCAAGGGGAGCGGAATAGTCTTGCATACCATTTCAATACTTCAAGCTCAAAGGCTCGCGTGTGAAGGCAAAAAGAATTGTTCGACACAAACGGATCACCGGCATTATTGACTGAATAATGTAGAAACCGAAACAGAGACGAGTAATCGAAATGTGTCGAAACGGGATAACCCAATTGAAAATTCGATCTATGCTCCAATATCTCAAATAGCTTATCGAGCTCATTCCGATCCTGAGTGGAAAGGCTATATTGTGTGTGTCCCACGATCTCAAACCCTTTCTGGACTTTCGGCGGAAATTTTACCGGATACAAAATCGGACGAAATCCGACATTGAAAAGGATGCCATGGCTCTTCCAAACACTCCGCCTATCTCTCTACCGGTTCGTTCCCGTGCTCCAGCGGTCAGGCACGCCGTCGGTCAAGGCTCCAGGACGCCGGAGCGTGGGAGCCAGAGACAAATGAGAATGTCAGGCACGCCTGCCGTGGTCTCCGGGTAGATGTTTTCCTGATAGGATTAAGCATAGGCTGCCCTATAAACCGCGGATGCCGCAAGGTAAGGGCGGGTTGTGCCCACCGGACAACGGAATTAGGGTACCACCATTTTTTTTGTCGGGCGGTAATACTCGAGGGTACCCTTGGCTTTTTCAAGGTGCCTTTAACCGAATGGCATGGCGATCCAACCACCATGAACACCAGAAAACTCATCAGCTTTGATTGGGCGCTGAAACGCCTGCTGCGCAGCAAGGCCAACCACGAGGTCCTGGAAGGCTTCCTGTCCGAGCTCCTCAAGGACGACATCACCAT
>JAIZWN010000561.1 GCA_020443945.1 Candidatus Thiosymbion ectosymbiont of Robbea hypermnestra
GACTCAAGCCTTGTTCTCCTTCGCGTCCTTTGCGCCTTTGCGGTTCAAAATCGCGGATCACAAAGTTACAACACTACTCGTACCCGCTTGCCGGGCGCTGGCTTTGCCTGCCTCCTACCCGGCCCTCTCCCGGTGGGAGAGGGCGGTGAATCAGGCGCCGGTGTTCTCGGCCGCCTGTTTGGCCCGCCGCGCCAGCCATACCGCCAACCCCTGGGCGTTGAGCGCGATATCGACCTCGAGGATTTCCCGCATCCGGGATTCCTTGAGCGCGCAGCCCTGGCGTCGGGCACGGGTAATCAGCTGCTCCGCGACGCCTGTCTCCAGCCGTTCTTCGCGCCCTGCCGGCGCATTGGTCTCTTCCGCCAGGGCCAGCGCGGCGAGGTCACGGATATTGCGGCGCAGCTGGTCCTCCAGCGCCCGGGGATGATCGACGCGCCCATAGTGGGTCAGATAGAGGGCCTGCGGCTCCCGGGCCATGAGCCTGTCCAGGCTCTTTTGCCAGGCGTCGGGGTCGAAGGCGACGGGGGTGGCGGGGGCGAACAGGAAGGGCCCCTCGGGGGTGCAAAGCTCCGGGTAGGCGATGCCGAAGGTATCGCCCGTGAACCAGCCCTGGGTTTGGGCGTCGAAGAGGCAGCCGTGGTGGTTGGCATGCCCTGGGGTGTCGATAAAGGTCAGCGGACGCCCGGCCAGATCGACGGTCATCCCGTCCTCCGCGATGATGACCCGCTCCGCGGGTATGGGCACCAGCGTATCGAAGTGTCGTGCGAAGTTCTCCTCCCCGTACACGGCGGTGGCCCCGGCCACCAGCCTGGAGGGGTCGATCATATGATCCGCGCCCTTGGGATGGATCACCAGCCGGGCATTGGGGCAGCGGGCCATGAGGGCGCCGGCGCCGCCCGCGTGGTCCAGGTGCACATGGGTGGGGATGACATAGTCGAGGGCCTCCGGCGTGAGCCCGAGCGCGGCGACGGCGGCGAGTATTCCGGGCACCGAGCGCGCGGTGCCTGTTTCCACGCACGCCAGGCGCTCCCCCGCGCGAATCAGGTAACAGGCGGCCAGGTTGGGACGGTAGAGGCCGGTATCGATGCAATAGATGCCGGCGGCGATTTCTTCATAGGGAGGTCGAGCCATAGTGGGGGTGTCCGCAAAATCTCCGGTATTTGTACGCAGCCGTATCAGGGCGTCGGGGCATCCAGCTGGGCCGCCAGACGCTTCGCCGAGATATAGCCTCCTATGACAGTACCGTTCTCGAGCAGAATCGTCGGTGTCCCGGAGAGCCCGAGCCGCTGGCCCAGCTGCATGTGTTCCTCGACCGGATTCTCGCAGCTTTTGGTCTCCAGGCGCTTGCCCGCTTTGGCATCGGTCAGGGCCCGGCGGCGATCGTCCGCGCACCAGACCGAAACCGATTTTTTATAGGAATCGCTGTCGACTCCCGCCCGCGGAAAGAAGACGTAACGGACCCGGATCCCCGCGGCGCCGTACTCCGCGATCTCGCGGTGCAGCCGGCGGCAGTATCCGCAGTCGATGTCGGTGAACACGGTGATTGTGTGATCGTATTCGACGGGGGCGAAGATCACCATCTTGTCCTCGCCGATCCGATCCAGGGCCTGCTTGCGGGCTGCGGCGCGGCGCGGCTCGGTCAGATCCTTACGGGCTTCCAGATCCACCAGGCGCCCCTCCACCAGATATCTGCCGTCACCGCTCATATAGGCCACTTCCGGCGCCATGATGATCTCGAAGAGCCCCTTGATCGGCGTCTCCCGGATGCTGTCGATCTCATACCCCGGCAGCAGTTTTTCGAGCCGTGCCTCGATCCTGGCATCGGCGTCGGCGAGCAATGGCGGTGTCGTCAGGAGCAGGATCATAAAGGCGAAAAAGGCGCTGCGATCATTCCACATGGTTTAAGTCTCCGGCTGAAAATTCGCGCGGCCGGCCCTGGCCGGAAAGGTCCGTTATTCGATGCAGTGGATACGGTAGCCTATGCGGGCATCCAGTTCCACCTCCGCGTTTCCGGGGGTATCCTGGATGGAGACCGGGATATTTAAGCTTCCGAGGTCCCTCGATGGATGCCCCGAGGGTTCGATACGCGCGGTGCTCAATGCGGCCTGCGGACTCAAGCCTTATTCTCCTTTGCGCCTTTGCGGTTCAAAATCGCGGATCACAAAGTTACAACACTACCCGTACCCGCTTGCCGGGCGCTGGCTTTGCCTGCCTCCTACCGCTCTGTCCCGGCGTTCACCGGCAGTGCTCAGGCCCGCGGATGGTGGTGGGCGTGGAGCTGGCTGAGTCTCTCGCGCGCCACATGGGTGTAGATCTGGGTCGTCGAGAGATCGCTGTGGCCCAGGAGCATCTGCACTACCCGCAGGTCGGCCCCGTGGTTGAGCAGATGGGTCGCGAAGGCGTGGCGCAGGGTGTGCGGCGACAGCGGCTTGCCGATACCCGCCGCCAAGGCGTAACGCTTGATAAGCTGCCAGAAGGCCTGGCGCGTGAGGCAATCGCTTCGGCGGGTGGGAAAGAGGAATGGGCACAGGCGTCCCCCCAGCAGATCCTGGCGCGGTCCTTGCAAGTAATCCTGGAGCCAGGACACTGCCTCCTCGCCCAGGGGCACCAGGCGTTCCTTACCCCCCTTTCCCGTCACCCGCACCACGCCCTGGACCAGGCTCACCTGCTCAGAGGTCAAGCCCACCAGCTCCGATACCCGCAAGCCGGTGGCATACAGGAGCTCCAGCATGGTGCGGTCGCGGTGGCCTCGGGGGTCGTCCGTGTCCGGCGCCGCCAGGAGGGTCTCTACCTCGGCCTCCGTCAGGGTCTTGGGCAGTGGTCGCCCGAGCTTCGGGGCCTCCACCCGGGCGCTGGGGTCCTCGCGAATGGCGCCCTGACGCAGCAGGTGGCGGTAAAACTGGCGCAGACAGGAGAGCAGCCGGGCGGCGGAGCGCGGCTTTCGGCCCTGGTGGGAAAGCAGGGTCAGATAGTCCAGCAGATCGCTACGGCGCGCCTCCGCCAAGCCCCTTTCCCGCTCCTGGGCGAGCCAACCGGCGAATGCCCGCAGATCGGATTGATAGGCGGCCAGGGTATTCGCGCTCAGGCCGCGCTCCATCCACAGGGCGTCGGAAAAACGCTCGATGAGGGCACTCTCGGCGTCTTCGATCATCGAATTGGATGCCTCGGGTCGCCGTCCCTGGCCGCGGCAGATTCCGGGGTCCCACCCGGAATGACGGTGCGGTGGCACCGGCAACGC
>JAIZWN010000562.1 GCA_020443945.1 Candidatus Thiosymbion ectosymbiont of Robbea hypermnestra
CCGCCCGCGGAACCGTTTCAAGCGCTTTGAACTCACGGATGTTCGCGGTTCTTGGTCCGTAGATTACCCACCGTAAACAAATCCTGAAAATCTAAGAAAATCCTGTTAATCCTGTACGATTGGAAGACGGCACGAACCACGCAGAATGGCTCGACCTGTCAGCGGTGGCGCCGTAACTTTGTTCTCCCTGGCACCGGCGGATTCCGCTACCAAGCGTTCCTCGCATGGCCTTTGCGACACGCTATCTATTCCGCGGTTACCCGATCTTGTGGCCCCTCCAGTTCGATAATTTCCCACAGGGGGATTTCCAGGGATTCCAGGGTGGCGATGACCAAGGGCTCGTCGGCGGCAAAGACGGTGCCTTTGTCGAAGCCGTCGGCGCCGAGTCGAAAGCGGATGGCGTAATGTTCCAGGGGGTCGATCACCAGGTATTCACGCACCCCGGCCCGCTCGTAGAGGGCCTTTTTTTGCCGCAGGTCTTTGGCGGAGGTGGTGGGTGAGAGGACCTCGATCACTACATCGGGGGCGCCTTCGATGTGGGTAGGTGTGATGCGGGCGGGGTCGCAGACGACCAGGATGTCGGGCTGCACTATGTCCAGGTCCGAGAGCTTGACGTCGGTGGGGGCGATGAAGGGTCGGCAGGGCTTGCCGGCAAGCCGTTCCCTGAGTCGGGAGGCTAAGTTCAGGATAACGCTCTGGTGTTTGGTGGAGGGCGCCGGCGCCATCGCATAGGCCACGCCGTCGATGAGTTCCCAACGTTCGTCGTCCGGCCAGGTGCAGTAGTCGGCCCAGGTGAACCGGTCATCTGGTTTCTCTAAGGGTTGCGACGACATTGCAATCTCCAGCGGGCTTCAGGTGTCGGCGAACGGTATACGGGCGGTCCGCACAGCGGACCCTCTCTCTGGCTCCCACGCTCCGGCGTGGGAGCCAATGCCGGACGTTCCAGCGTCCTGAAGTTTGTGGCCGCTGAAGCGGCCATCATGGCGTTCCCACGCTGGAGCGTGGGAACGAGCTAAACAGCCTGGTAGGACCAGGGCTCACCTGGACCGCGCGGCATGGCTTGAGTTTTCAGACAGCCTTTTAACTCACCACCTCGGATTTTACTTCCCCGCCATCGGAAAAATGGTAGTGGTTAAATTCAAAGTGGCATGGTTGTGCGGCTTAACGATTCGATCCCCACTGCTTTTGCCATCCCTGGCG
>JAIZWN010000563.1 GCA_020443945.1 Candidatus Thiosymbion ectosymbiont of Robbea hypermnestra
ACCGCCAGACGAAAGGGGCGGGAACGGATAGGCCAAATCTAAGGACACGGGAAACCTGTCCTCTACTCTACTTCAATGGGACAGGATTCACAGGATTTCTCAGGATGAACAGGATTTTTCTTTGTTCTAATGCGTGTCACCGTATGGTGCAAGCACAGGACAATAAAACGGGGACCTTGAAGGATTGCACGGCGGCAATTTTTCAAGGTCCCCAAATAAAGAATCCTGTTAATCCTGAAAATCCTGTGAATCCTGTCCTATTAGCAGATTGCGACGCGCGTGCCGACAAAACCGGAACCTGTTTTGCTTTGGTTGTGTCCGGGATTCGGCGTATATATCCAGGGACAACAAAATTACAACACCACCCTTTCTCGATGGGATCACTCCCCGATCACTACCCCTCGATCACCACCTGATATGGACACGGTTGCAATCCTGGCCTACTTCAACTTCTCACGGAAACAGGCCAGAGAAGCCGCCCTCCAAGAAACCTTGAAACACCTGAATCGGCAAGTAGACATCCTATTAGTGTGCTACGGTCTACCGACAAACGCCATATCATCCATAGACAACATCCACATCATCACCATCCGATCGGCCTCCATCCTCTGGCAAAAAGAAAGATTCCATCGCATAGCCCTATCACACCTCCGGCATAATCATAAATACATCATCTGGATGGATGCGGACATCCTATTGCCCCGAACGGATTGGCCGACCCAACTCAAGGATAAACTGGAAACTAATCGGCTGGTGCAGCTCTTCAATCGCGTAGAAGATATCAAGCTCGAACATAACGAGCTTGTCGCCACGGGTTTAATCCGCAAATCGGCCATTGCAAGTTGGGGAACCGACATCGGCATCGAAGACTATTTCAATACCAGTGGCATCAGTCTGCGGATTCAATGCAACCCAGGTCTGGGATGGGCCGCCAAGACAGACACCATAAAAAAGACAGGCTTTGCCGACTTCATGATTATGGGTGGCGGCGACAAACTACTATTGGCCGCGGCCATGGGCCATCATACCGCGGTTATCAGGGCGCTCTCCCTGAACCGATCATTACATAGCCTCAGCCTACACTGGGGAGAGCGGGTCCTCTCAGTCATTGCGGGACAAGTCTCCCACCTGGAAAATACCATCTACCATCTCGTCCAAGGCGACTACAACAAGCGTAACTATACCAACCGCTATCGACTCATCGAAGACGACCGCTTCGTCCTCGATGAGTACCTGAAAATCAACAAATATGGCGCCTGGCAATGGCGCAATGCGGATAATGAGTATGCCCGCGGAATAGAGGGCTACTTTCATGACAGAGAAGACTGAAACCTTTGAACTCGTCTTTTACGGCACCTCCGGTTGGTTCGACAATACAGCCGGCGCTACCAGCTGCGCCGGAATCACCATCAATGACACCGACATCGTCTTATTCGACCTCGGGACCGGGACGCGAAAAATCGAAACAGCCGCCATACACAACAAAAATCTGACCCTGATACTCTCGCACCTGCACCTGGATCACTGTTACGGACTACACATCCTGCCGCTGTTTCGACCGGCCTCCCTGACCCTCATCATCCACAAAGACCTCAAACCCTATGCAGAGACCCTATTCTCCTATCCCTTCATGAAACCGAGGCACGAGCTGGGATTTCCGGTTACTCTGGAAACCGTTGAAGACAACCTGCTCGCCTACCCGGCATTCAGTATAAAAACCAGGGCCTTACAACACAATACGCCGGTTATCGGGGCCCGCTTACAGATCAATAAAACCTCCATCACCTATTGCGTCGATACCAGACTCTGCGATGCCATGCTCGAAATCACCAAGGACTGCGACACACTCATTATCGAAGCCAGCCCACTCGTGGGCAAAAAGACCAACGGCTACCATCTCAGCCTACCGGAATTACAAAAGGTACTCATGGCAACCAATGCCCAAAAAGTCATCATCACCCACTTCGGCTCCCTCCAGTACCCCGATCTCGAGAGCCGAAAACGGCTGATTACCACAATCAAAGAATACCATCATAACGTCATGCCGGCTTACGACGGTCTGGTCATCCGAAACTAAATCATGGCACACGCACAACATAAATACCGCAAATAAGACACCAAAAACAAGAGACGAAGCGATGAAAAAAGAACACAATCCGAAAATCCGAAACAAATCAGAGCCAGGGAATAACAACCAACATCGGCAAACCAATACAGACCCGCAAACCATCGTCATGGGTCAAGGTTGTTCCCTTTGCGTCGATCTGGGACACGGAATCGGCCTGGGGTGTTTCACCTGCCAGGCCGTGCAAACGCCCGAAGAAGTAGTGGTCAATTTTCAAGTGACAAGGCATCTACCTGAGCCACGTCGAACATCACACCAAGACACCAAGCCACCAAGAGAGACCAGGACAAAAGGGCGCCTTAAAAAATTGGTAGTGTTCTAACTTTGTTGTTTCCGGGATTCAGTGTATATACCCAAAGACAACAAAGTGACGGCGCCACCGCTGA
>JAIZWN010000564.1 GCA_020443945.1 Candidatus Thiosymbion ectosymbiont of Robbea hypermnestra
TTCCTTGAGGGACCTGCATCTTTACAAATGAGTCAAGTTGGTGCGCTGCACAAAAACAGTTCTGTCTCTTGTTGGGCAGGAATCGCAAATTCTTTGAACCACGGAGGCAGACACGGATAAACACGGATTGTGATCTGTGTTTATCCGTGTCTATCGGTGGTTCTTCGGTGCGGTTGGTCACGCCTCGTGGTCTTAAGGCAAAGCCTCGCTAGTATTGGGCCGCTGGTTGGCCCATCACAACTTAAGGTCCCCCTAAAAGCTCACCACCACCCTTTTTTCGTTGAAGATGATCCCGCCGGGTTTTGTACGAGGAATCGAGAATGGGTAGGGATTGGTTCGTCCAAGTAATGGGGATAACGCTCTTCGGCGTTCTGGTTTCGACTTCGGTGCTTGTCGGTATTCTCGAGGCAGCTGTAAAAAACCGTTGCGCCGATATCGACTGTACCTTCAACCCGAAACCTGCCGAGGATGATTTTATCCTGCCGATGCCAAGTGGTTTTCAGATGGTCTTTCGCAAGGTACCGATCCCAGGCGGTGCGGGCTTCTGGGGAAGTCGGGAACGTGTAGTCCGGGTTGGGGACATTCGAGGCAGGGGGGGCGATGCGGCCATTTTCGAGGGTGTGCAGAAACTTCCGGTGGCCGGTGCCTTTACCGAAGGTGAAGATTGGTTCTATTTTCTCGGCAAATACGAGGTCAGCTTAGGGCAATATCTGGCGATCATGGGTGATGGTGACTTGCAACGCGGACTCTCCGAGTTCAATCGACGCAGTAGTAACCCGCAGCTGATCAAAGACATCAAGGAAGCGCATCAAGCCGGTTGGGGGATCAGATACAATCATTTGCTTGCCCAGCCCATTCGCTCACTCGGTTGGCACGATTACCAAGAGGCTATCCGGCGTTACAACCTGTGGTGTTACCGAGATGAGACCTGTCACCGTAGACTGCCGCGTTTACTGCAGCGCCTGGCGCCTGGCAGCCCTCCTGCGGATCGTCCGGGATTTTTCCGTCTTCCGACCGATTTGGAATGGGAATACGCCGCTCGTGGCGGCATGCAGGCACTCGGCAGGAAATGGAGCAGCGGTTCGGGTTACGAGGAGGCCTTACCCTTCCCGGTTGCCGAGGGTAAGGACTATGCCTGGGCTAAAGGCCGGAGCAAGGGCAAAGGTCCGACCCGTATCGGTCGCCTGAAGCCGGTTCATGGATTCCATGACCTGATTGGAAACGTCCAGGAGCTTACGGCTGATCTTTTTCGTGCCGACCTGACTCAGGGTAAAATCGGGGGGCGTAGTGCACGCGGTGGGAGTTTTCTCGACCATGCACCTGATCTCCGGGTTTCGGCGCGGGCAGAGGTTCCACCCTACCAATTGAGCGGTGGTGCGATGATCGAAGCCAAACCGCCGATGGTCGGTATTCGGTTGGCTATCGGTTCCCTGGTGATCGGATCCGAGCACTATCGGGATGACCTCGTGAAGGGGTACAAAAAATATCAGGAGGCAACCCGCAAGACGACCACCGCAGGTCGGTCATTGTCCAACACCTTTACCCGAGCTTCCACTGTCGACCTCGAACGGGCACGGGAGATACTCGCTTCTGTAATTCGAAACCGTCCAGCCGATATCCAGTTGCGTAACCAGCTCGCTAAGGTTCAAGAGAGTCTGCAATCAGCCGATCGCAAGATCAATGAAGGGATTTTCGATGTTACCGATAAGCTGACAAGCAATGCGCTGGTAATTTTGAGAACGGCCGGCTGGCATTTTGTTCGGTATCGAAAGGCCAAAAGTCTTATCGATCGGATCAAAAAAATAAAGATCACGGATCGTACAATGGAGCTTGCCGAAAAACGTCGGATCCAACACACTCATAGGGTAGACTTTGAACGCAATTTCGAACGCTACGCCGAGACCGTAGAAAAGCTTCAATCCTACCCCTCCGACCTGGTCGTTCAGGCTATAAACAGATTCGAGGAACAGTACGGATCGGATCGACCTTACGCAGAGGCGTGTCGCCTATTACGCGATCACATCCGTACCCCATTCGATCCACATGCCTGGTCCAAGGAGATCAAACTGACGATGCTGAAACCGGGTGTCTTTTGAGAGGAATAAGCAATGACTAGAAACTCCGGGTCGCGAATTTGGTGGATTGGAACCTTCTGGTGCCTGGCGGTCGTTATCGGTGGCTGCGCGACGACTGAAGAGGGAAATGATTCAACCAAAACGATGATGCAAGGTGCCGGTCTGGGTGGGGTCATCGGAGGGATTGCCGGCATATGGTTGTGCGATGGCGATGATAAGACGCAGTGTATTGCCGCCGGCGTATTCGCAGGCACCGTTGCGGGTGGCGCCCTGGGATCCCTGGTCGCCAAACGAAAAGAGAGCTATGCAAGTCGTGAGCAGGCCGTCAATGAAGAGATCGCATGGAATCGTGAATTTACTCACAAAGTCCAGGCGTCGAACAACCTTCTGAAGAAAAGTATTGCAGGCTATCGGAAACAGATTGCCAAGCTCCGAAATAGCAGGAAATCGGGAAAAGAGAAGCGAGTGGCTCTGCATGCGGAGTCGAAGAAGCTCAAGCAGGATGTTACCAGTGCGGACGACACGCTTGCGACGATCGATACCCAGCTGCGTGAATCCAAAACGCGCCACAAGAAGTATGGCGGCAATCCCCATTTGGGCAAAGAAATCGCGGCATTACAGCAGGAGCGTGATGTGTTGCGCTCCCACATCAGGGAACTTAACGCAATGAACAATAGCCTGGGGGTATGAGGTGCGTAGCTTAGTGATCGTTGCTTTTGCGTTGATCGGAGGTTGCTGCTCGGATGTTACCAGGGATCCGACGCAGGGGGGATTGCTGGGTGGTATCTGTGGGATATCGACCGGCGCCTATGACCAACGCATCTCCGAACAGGAGGCGCGTCTTCGGCAAATCGAAGAACAACGCAGGATGGCCGAGCAGGAAGAGGTGGAATTGAAGGCGCGAGAAGCGCAAATGCGGCGGGATATGAACAGAATGCGAAGGGAAGTCGGCGGTCTCAACGCCCGCATTGCTGCGATCAAAGCCAACAATGCTACTGCGAGGCAAAAAAAGGTGGAGTTGAAAAGCCGTATTGCTGCCTTGGAAAGCGAATTGGATCAACTGCAACACAGCAGCAATCTGACGCCAGAGCAACAGGCAAATCGGAAGGCGGAGTTGGAGCGGGAGATCAGTGATTTATGGAAGATCATTAACGTCCTGTGATTGGCATCGGAAATACTGCCTGCACACGCCTTTCAGTACCTGCGATCTGCCGCACCCCGAACGGGACCGTCGGGGTCTCGTGCTATACTCCAGACCCTTTCACGATCCCCGTTCGGAGCTCCTCGATGAGCGAACCATCCGGTCCCTATAAGACCCTCCCCGGTCGCCGCCATCCCGCTGGCGCGACGATGGAAGCGGGGGGCGTCAATTTTTCCGTCTACAGCCGTCATGCCACGGGCGCCGAGCTGCTGCTGTACGAGGGGGCGCAGAGCCCGAAGCCCTTCCAGATCATCCCTCTGAACCCGGAGCTCAATCACACCTTCTTTTCCTGGCATGTGCTGGTGCAGGGGCTGCCGGCGGGGACTCACTACACCTGGCGCCTGGATGGTCCCAACGACCCCCAGGGCCACGGCTGGCGTTTCGATCCGCGGGTGGAGCTGGTCGATCCCTGGGCCCGGGCCGTCACCGCCGATCGCTGGGACCCCTGGAAACGTCGGCGTGTCGGCGTCAGACCGCACGATTCCCTGCGGGCGGTAGTCGTCGAAGACAACTATGCGTGGGAGGGGGATATCCCCCTGCATCTGCCCGGCGAGCAGATGATCGTCTACGAGCTGCATGTGGGGGGCTTTACCCGCCATGCCTCCTCGGGGGTGCACTGCCCCGGGACCTTTGCCGGGATCGTCGAGAAGATTCCCTACTTGCAATCCCTCGGCATCACCCATGTGGAGCTGATGCCGGTGATGGCCTTCGACGGACAGGGGGTCCCCGAGTCGGTCTGGGACCAGGGGTTGGCCAACTATTGGGGCTACAGCACCCACAGCTTCTTCTCGCCGCATCCGGGTTACTGTGTCTCGCCGGGAGAGGGGATGACCCATCGGACTGAGTTCCGGGATATGGTCAAGGCCCTGCACCGGGCCGGGATCGGCGTGATCCTGGATGTGGTCTTCAATCACACCGCGGAGGGCGACGACAGCGGGCCGGTCATCAATTTCAAGGGTTTCGGGAACGAGACCTTCTATATCCTGGATCAGATCGATAAGGGTCGCTATCTGGACTTCACGGGCTGCGGCAACACGATCAATGCCAATCATCCGCTGGTGGCCCGCTTCATTATCGAGTGCCTGGAGTACTGGGTACGCGAGATGCACGTGGACGGCTTCCGGTTCGACCTGGCCAGCGCCTTGGCCCGGGACGAGGATGGTCATCCCATGCACAACCCGCCCCTGCTGTGGGGGATCGAGTTCTCCGACGTGCTCGCCAAGACCAAGATTATCGCCGAGGCCTGGGACGCGACGGGGCTCTATCAGGTCGGGACCTTTCCCGGCTACCGCTGGATGGAGTGGAACGGGCGTTACCGCGACAGCCTGCGCCGTTTCGTGCGTGGCGACCCCGGCGATATCGGAGAGGTCGCCTGCCGCCTCGCCGGCAGCAGCGATCTCTACCAGGCCAACCTGCGTCTGCCCATCAACAGCATCAACTTCATCACCTGTCACGACGGCTTTACCCTGCTGGACCTGGTGAGCTATG
This sequence comes from Candidatus Thiosymbion ectosymbiont of Robbea hypermnestra, assembly GCA_020443945.1. Taxonomy (GTDB): domain Bacteria; phylum Pseudomonadota; class Gammaproteobacteria; order Chromatiales; family Chromatiaceae; genus Thiosymbion; species Thiosymbion ectosymbiont_B. The sequence continues at coordinate 4,765 of JAIZWN010000564.1, forward strand.
AGCAGAAGCACAACCAGGCCAACGGCGAGCTCAACCGGGACGGTTGCAGCCATAACCTGAGCTGGAACTGCGGGGTCGAGGGCGCCAGCGACGACGCGGAAATCCTCGCCCTGCGTCAGCGCCAGGCCAGAAACTTCCTGGGTCTTTTGTTCTTGAGCCAAGGGGTTCCCATGCTGCTGGCTGGCGACGAGGTGCTGCGGACCCAGAGCGGGAACAACAACGTCTGGTGCCAGAACAACGAGACGGGCTGGTTCGACTGGGGGCTGATCGAGCGCAACGGCGACATGCTGCGGTTCGTCCGGGAACTCATCGCCTTGCGCAAACGCCACCCCAGCCTGCAACGCCGGCGATTCCTGAGCGGGAAGCCGCGGCCGGACGCCCCCCTGCCGGATATCGCCTGGCAGGGCACCGACGGCGGGCCCCCCGAGTGGGACGATCCCGACGGCCATACCCTGGCATTCACCCTGGCGGGCACGGAGGCGAACGAGGAAGACCTGCAAGTCCTCATCAATATGGGCGAGGAGCCCCAAACCTTTGCGTTGCGGATGATCGCCGGACGCGCCTGGCATCTCGCGCTGGACACCGCCCGGCCGTCGCCGCGGGATATTGCGACCCCGGACCAGCAGAAACCCTGGCCCGAGGACAACTACCCGGTCGCCGCCCATGCCCTGGTAGTGCTGGAAAGCCGCCGAGCAATCGGTGTCAGGGCGTAAGGAGAGACGCGAAAGGAGTCGGACGGAAAGTACTTGGGATAGGGCACCTTAAAAAATTCAAGATTCTTATGAGTCAAACGCGATGAACTACAAAGTGATATTGGAGCGATCGGAAGAAGGTGTTGCCGTCTCGGTGCCCGGTCTGCCGGGTTGTTACTCTCAAGGTTCCACAGAAGCAGAGGCCCTTGAGAATGTCTCTGAAGCTATCATTGAGTACTTGGAAGTAGTAGAGGCTCTGACCCGGGGAAAGACGGTTCGTCAGGTCGAGGTAGCAGCTTAAAGGTGCCTAAATATCCGGGTGTCAATCACCTGAAAGCAGTCAAGGCCCTGAAAAAGGCCGGTTTCTGGATAGCCCGCCAAGGCAGGCATGTCGTAATGACGGACGGCAGCCGAATCGTTACCATCCCCAGGCATAATCCGGTCAATGCCATCACGATGGGAAATATTGTCCGTGATGCTGGCCTCACAAATGAAGAATTCAAAACATTATTGTCGTGAGAAGGTCACTGTGGCCGATGCAGTCGATGCCGAATGAATGGTTCCTCAAGCTGAATTATGGCATAAACCGCAGGGGCATCCGATGAGAAAGATATCCTTTACCTACTGGAAGGAGTCGGATGAAAGTACTTATGCCGACAATAAATCGTTCGTACATTCGCGGTACGCGACTCGAATCGATGTTCGAGAGAATCATCTCCGCGTTGAAAGAGCAGCCATCCAACGTCCGGGAAGGCTACCATGCGCACCTGGAGGATATGGTGTCGTCGGCCAGGAATATCGGGTGGGGATATTATGACTACATCAGGGAGCTACTCGACGAATATCAATCGGAGCTCGAAGATACCTGACAAGACCAACATTTCCGCTTGCATATGAGTCAAATGCGATGAACTACAAACTGTGCGTTATGGGATGTTCAGCTAACGGATACCAGGACGATAAACGATGAGATCAGGATTCGGTATGGATGCGGAGGGGGCTTCATCCTTCCCGGAAGGACAAGCGGGGGGGGGGGAGGAATATCCGTTCAAGTTCAAGACAAGCCGTCTTATGGCCGTTTAACAACATCGATGTGTGCCAAAAAACTAAGTACGTCAACGAGTTGGCACTTGATGCCCATCAGATCAACCTATGAATACGTACTGTAATGTACGGTATATAGCCCCCCGGAATATAGCCCCCGGAATATAGCCCCCCGGAATATACCCCCTCGGTATATAGCCCCCCTTTTTGGCGACATAGAA
>JAIZWN010000565.1 GCA_020443945.1 Candidatus Thiosymbion ectosymbiont of Robbea hypermnestra
GGTAGTGGCTAAATTTTAAGTGATGAAGTCTGCCGACCCCTACCCCGTCATTCCGGCAGGGATTGCCGGAATCTGCCGGTGCCAGGGACGGCAGGTTGCAAGGATCTGCTTATGTCTAATGTCCGTACCATTTCCGCATAGGCCCGGAAGAAAACGCCTCTGTCGAGCTTATCCTTCGGGTTGCCGTCCCTGGACGTCGGCAGGTTCCGGGGTCCCACCCGGAACGACGGCCAAGTGCAACCCCGCCGGTCCCGATGAGCCCGATACCGCTTTGAATACGGATCGACCATACCGTGCCATCTTTCCAATACACACCCAAACAACCAGATCGTCGTTCCGGCAGGGATTGCCGGAATCTAGGCGCCAGGGATGGCAGGTTGCAAGGATCTGCTTATGTCTAATGCCCGCACCATTTCCGCATAGGCCCGGAAGAAAACGCCTCTGTCGAGATTATCCTTCAGGTTGCCGTCCCTGGACGTCGGCAGGTTCCGGGGTCCCACCCGGAACGACGGCGAAGTGCGACCCCGCCGGTCCCGATGAGCCCGATACCGCTTTGGATACGGATCGACCACACCGTGCCATCCTTCCAACACACACCCAAACAACCAGACCGTCGTTCCGGCAGGGGGCGCTTGCTTTACCCATCCTACTGATTATAGTCTGCTGCAAGGGTCTTCTCGATTGTCACAAGGTATGAGCTGGTTTGAGCTTGCGGCCTATCTGGGCACGGGCGCCGTCGCCGGGATACTGGCCGGACTGCTGGGCATCGGGGGCGGCGTTGTCGTGGTGCCTATCCTGGTCTGGCTCTTCTCCACGGCGGGATTCGTCGCGGATTGGATCTTTCATCTCGCCGTGGGGACTTCGCTGGCAACCCTCGTCGGTACCGGCGCCGCATCGGCCTATTCGCACCATAGCCGCGGCGCCGTGCGCTGGGATCTGGTCCGCGCCCTGACGCCCTGGTTGGTCATGGGCGCTGGGGTCGGCGCGGCCAGCGCCTGGCTACTCGATGGGAGCTGGCTCCGGCGCGTCTTCGGGCTCTTCCTGATCTACGTAGGCCTGAACATGCTGTTCACGCGCGCTCCGGGCAAGATCCGCGCCCTGCCGAACGGGTTGTGGATGCGGCTGGTCGGTATCGGCACCGGCGCTCTGTCGGCGCTGGTGGGCGTCGCCGGCGGGGTCCTCATCGCTTCCTTCCTGACCCGCTCGGGTCTGGACATGCGCCGCGCGGTCGCCACCTCCGCCGCCTGCGGGCCGGCCCTTGCAGCGGCCGGGGCCGCGGGCTTCATTGTGATGGGCTGGGGCAATGAAGGACTGCCCCCTGGCAGCACCGGCTTCGTCTACTGGCCGGCGGTGGCCGGTATCCTGCTTGCCAGTGCCCCATCCGCTCCCCTCGGGGCATGGCTCGCCCATACCCTGCCGGTGGCGGTGCTCAAGCGTATCTTCGGCATCCTGGTGCTGGTGGTGGCGGCAAAGCTGCTGTTCGGGTGAGGGGGCGTTCGGATCCCGTCTTGTCCTTCCGGCGGGAATGGCCGGTCGCCGTCGCCGGAGACGGTAGGGTGGTGTCTTCGGGGACGTTCTCAATTCTCACACAAAGACACCAAGCCACAAAGGGATCGTGGGTCATGGGTAAGGCGCCCGTTGGCC
>JAIZWN010000566.1 GCA_020443945.1 Candidatus Thiosymbion ectosymbiont of Robbea hypermnestra
CGATCTTGTAAACAAGATGCCGCGTAGGATGCAACGTCGCGGCCACGTCGACAGGGCATTCGGAATCTATGTGGCAGCGAACCAGACCTATCAACATCATATCTTCTTTTTCTTCGAGAATAGCACCGGGGCACCAAAAGAGCGTCTCCGCCATGGGTGAAACCGTCAGCACCAGGGTGCCATCACCCATTTCCTCAATCGAATACCCGTCGATTTCATCCTCCTGGTAAATATCCATATTTTTGGACATACAGGAGGTTATGAAAAGCGTCACCAGCCAAAACAGTAATAACCTGTATTTCCAGTTTGCATGATACAGCTTAGGGAAGCTATTGGCTTTAAACGGTCGAAATAACATCAGCCTACCCTCGACCGCCGACTAAAACCAGACCGCCTGAGAGCTTGAAGTACAGAACTATTGTTGGTCCTGTGCCGACAGGTCCTTAGGTCTATATCGGCTGGTAGGGTCCTTTGCCTCCAGGAGTACGATGTTTCGCCCCAACTCACGAGGCGTTTCGACAAACCAAAGGTAGTCATCGGCATCCACATCTTCATGGACTACCTTCCGGATGATCTCATGAGCCCATGAAGAACAATTGTGAATAGGGCTCCAGGTCACATTTCTCCGCAGCAGCCGATCGAGGATTTTCTCTTGCTCGATGGACAATTTATAATATCGACTCGCCTTTGGTTTCTTTTCCCGTTCAACGCCTTGCCGAATATCCCACCCCGGCCCGTTGTCAGGTATCGCAGGGTTCCTATCAGGCCATAAGCCGAAATATCGCGTGATGCCATTACGGGTAACCGTGATCCAGGCATGGCCCTCTATGTAGCCCGTTCCACCCAGGACATCGCTATGGATTCCCAGGATGACATTCTGCGACATCTCAAGGTCCTCAGAGTAGCCTATAAATTTGGCTGGAACGAATCCCGCTGATGAGTCAAAACCGTAGCAAGGAGTTCAGAGATTTCTCGCTATCAATATAATACTCCGCAATCTCATCAATTATTGAGTGGACATTTGAAAATGCAGTTTTCCATCTTCTAGCCACTGGTAACTTCCATTAGTGCATCAAAGAAATTGCCTTCGTTAAATTTTTCAGAGGGATACGCCAACTTTCACTCTTTCTTCACTCCATACCCATTATTTGGGTTTCGGATGGATTATATATTTGTTGATCACCCCAGTCTTTCTGTCAAACGGAAATGCAAGTAAATAGCCATTCCCATATTCACTTTCTATATTCTCGGGTCCAACCAGATACGCTGGAAATTCGTCATATTCGTAGTAGGCAGTAGATTTTCCGAGAAGCGATTGGAGTTCTTCGACTTGCATATTTGTTACATCATATTTTTGAAGTAGAGAAAAAACCATTCCCCCCCTTTCTCGTTGGGAAGCATTCATCCACGCATCTTTGAAGAATTTGTCAGTTCCAAGAGCTTTTAAATTTTCCAATGAATTGGATGAACAACCAAATATCCCGAATATAAATATAAATCCTACCACTAAAATGTTCTTCATGATTAAATTTCTATTTTTTTATCACTTTAAGGCGACTACTGAGTAAGGTGGCCATACAACGACCACTGAGATAAGTGTTATTCCCTCCGGCCCTACCAATAGACAACCCGATGGAATTATTGCGTAGATCCATTGCCTTTTCCGCAGGAGGGTTTTTCGGATCGGACTCATGAGCATTAGTAAATTGTAAGGCGTTTTGGTATCCAATCTCCCGTACTAAAACAGCAGACCAGAAACAATGACGAAAGGCATCTGATTTATCGTTACGACCAATGTGACCAAAACGCTTTTTTGTTTCCCTAAAGGCTATATCCCTCGACTTCTCTATCGACAAAGCATGGTGAGGATGACTTCTGACGTACTGCTGTTCCTGGAGAGTAAGGTTTTTGTATTGATCGTAAACTGAAGTCATTGTTGTATCTCCTCGATGCCTGCCGGTGCGTCCCTGCCCCCGGACAGGCGCTCACCGCATCCTATGCGGGCTTCATTTTCCGAGCCTACGGCCAGACTTGGGCGGCTCCCGAACGATAATCGAGCCTAATCGGTTTATCCGTCCTTGGAAGAGCGATCTTGTAAACAAGATGCCGCGTA
>JAIZWN010000567.1 GCA_020443945.1 Candidatus Thiosymbion ectosymbiont of Robbea hypermnestra
CGATCTTGTAAACAAGATGCCGCGTAGGATGCAACGTCGCGGCCACGTCGACAGGGCATTCGGAATCTATGTGGCAGATTTTTCTCACACAAAACCGCAAAGGAATACAAGAATGAAGGAAAACGACAATTCGTAGGCTGGGGTTCGCAAGCTCACCCCAGCCTACGGCCCTAAAAAACATCTTCTTCTCCCCTTTTTCTTAAGCCGATTCAATCCTTAGCATCCTTAATAAAATCTAAAATTGTCTTAAAATTCTTAAGGCTTTCTTCATTTTTCTTAAACCAACCGAAAAACTTCCGCATCGTAAGTGCCATAACTAATAATATACTCCAAAACATCACGGGCACGATCCAGTAACCCTGCATTCCTAGATAAGTTGTCATTATTACAGCAAGAATAAACCCAAACCCGAACCACGCTCTCTTCAACCACAAATATGCTTTTTCTCCTGCTATTTTTCTAAAAACTCCCACTGCTGCTGTAACAAATAAAATCACAGAAACTATAATAAATCCCTCCATTGCTTCTTGGTCACCTTCGAATATTCCCTCATATCCCAAACCAATAAAAACCAAAACCCCAAAAAATGATATCCACCCAACAACAAATTTTAGTATAAATTTCATAATGGGGTAGTACTCAATATGTAGTGATTGCGTAGTTCTCCTATTGGAGAGGAAAAAAGCTCGGTAGGGAGTTCATTGCTATGCATTGAGCACTACCCATTTTCGGATCTTTCCATTCCTCAATCGCCTAAAGCGAAAGCGCGGAGTGGTCGATCTGAAGGCCCGGTCCCATGGTGGAGGAGACGGTGACCCGCCGCATGTATACGCCCTTGGCGGTGCTCGGCCTGGCCTTCATCAGATTGGCCAACAGGGCCTCCAGATTCTCGCGCAGGGCCCGCGGCTCGAAATCCACCTTACCCAAGGGGCAGTGGATAATGCCGGCCCGATCGGTACGGTAGCGAACCTGTCCGGCCTTGGCATTCTTCACCGCCTCCGCTACGTCGGGGGTAACCGTGCCTACCTTGGGGTTCGGCATGAGACCACGGGGTCCCAGGATCTTGCCGAGCTGCCCGACCACCCGCATGGCGTCCGGCGAGGCGATCACCACATCGAAATCCAGATTCCCGGCCTTGACCTCGCCGGCTAGGTCCTCCATCCCGACCCGGTCGGCGCCGGCGGCGGTTGCCGCCTCGGCGTTCGCGCCCTGGGTAAAGACCGCAACCCGCACCTGTTTGCCGATGCCATTGGGCAGCACGGTGGAACCGCGCACGACCTGATCGGACTTGCGCGGATCGACGCCCAGGTTGACGGACACGTCGATATTCTCGGGAAACTTGACCTTGGAGAGCTCCTTGAGCAGCGCAAAGGCCTCTTCGGCGCCGTACAGCTTGCCCCGCTCGACCTGCTCACGAACCGCCTGCATCCTCTTCGACAGCTTAGCCATTACTCAGGCCCTCCACATTCAGGCCCATGGCACGGGCGCTGCCGGCGATGGTCCGCACCGCCGCGTCCATATCCGCGGCCGTCAGGTCCGGCATCTTGGTCGTGGCGATTTCCTCGATCTGGGCCCGGGTAACGGTTCCCACCTTGGTCATATTCGGGACGCTACTGCCCTTGGCGATGCCGGCGGCCTTGCGGAGCAGCACGGAGGCAGGCGGCGTCTTGGTGACGAAGGTAAAGCTGCGATCCGCGTACACGGTAATGACCACGGGGATCGGCAATCCCTTCTCGACATTCTGCGTCTTGGCATTGAATGCCTTGCAGAATTCCATAATGTTGACGCCGTGCTGCCCGAGGGCCGGGCCCACGGGTGGACTCGGATTGGCCTCGCCGGCCTTGACCTGGAGCTTGATATAAGCCGATATCTTCTTTGCCATGGATTTCTCCTGATGGGTGCAAACGCCGGATCGCAATGGCCCGGCTCCCCGCTCCGATCGCTACGCGCTCGGAGGATTCATATCTCGCGGATTCAGGATTGGTCGTCACTCAACATCATTCGGATCGACTCCCAGCGCCCGCAATTTTTTTGCCAATCGTGCGGCCCGTTGTTCGGCCGCTTCCTGACCCGTCAGCACTAACTCGCCATTCAAGGTTTCCCAGCGTAACCAAAGCGTCTCGACACCTTTGTAGACACCCTGCCAAGGTACCATTGCTAATCCTAAGCGCTGGCTGATAAAGCGATCTTGGGCGTCACGCTTTAACTCTTCATAAACACCATCACGCAGAGCAAACCCCGCCCAATCCTCCGGATCAAATGGGTCATACCAGAAATATTCCGGTACTCGTAGCCGATCTTGATAAATTTGCTTTTTTTCCCGTTTATCGATTTTTCGTGTACTATCAGACAATAGCTCAATGACCACATCGGGCGTTTTACCCCCTTCTTCCCAGACGACCCAACTTTTGCGCTCACGCTTAGGAACATCCAACACCACAAAAACATCAGGTCCTTTAAAGTCTTGGTTATACATTTGCGCCGCGCTGAAGTAAACAAACATATTACCACTCACGTAGCCGTCCGAACGTTGCGCCAGCCAGGTATCCATCGTATCGATAAGTAAATCCATTTGTAATTTATGTCTTTGCGTTTCCATAGGAACCCCATCACAACAGGGCAGATCATCCTGGGTGGGCAGTGATGCAGTCACGGGAAAAGGCTCACCTCCGGCTCTTCTGGAAAGCGGTTTATACTCCGTGGATGACAATGCCACCTCCATCGATTATTTGTTCTGGCCACAGGTAATTGTTCACCTGCGATCCCCACGGATCCGAACATGCACCATTGGCGAATCCGGCTCCTTGTTCGTAAAGATTACTTCAATACCCTTTTGAAAAGGGTCTTTGGGTGACAATAAGTTATCCGTGCGTAATTCGTGACGGATTGCATCGGGCGGACTTCCACTACCTATCTTCGCATCAGGACGATAGAGGGCATCTTTAACCGTTATCTGCTCGGCCTTCGGCCAATTCTTCAGCGGAGAAAAATCCACCTTCCAAAGATCCAGCTCATACAATTTTCCCTGCTGGTCGACGTTGATTACCGCGCTTACAGTCACCCCGTCCTCATCAAGAAACTCAGCTTCCGCAATGGTCTCGCCTGGTCGCCTATCCCTTTGAGATTCGCTGATGAATCGCAAGCTCCCCATGCCGTTATCATCCATTTCTTCAACACGTACCGAATCGAGTTCCTTGAGAAATTCCAGTACTTGCCTCTCCCCGCCACTCAACATTTTTCTGAGCAGCGTTTGCTCTTGTATTCTCAAAGGACGTTCCATCTCAGGCCTATCGAGACAGAGTGATTCTACCGACATTGATCGTTCCATCCGGCAACCTGAATGCGCGGAAATCAAGCCTGACGCCACCCACATCCACGGAGCGAGCATTGAACCCTTCGCCTTGTTTAATTCGTTGCATATCGTAATGTGTGGTTAAGAGGCTGTCTAAAAACCAACCCATTGATTTGGCTTGGTATGGAGTCCTTAACCGTATCGAAGTGAAGCCATTGATTCCCCCTCTCCCTGCCATCCCTCTCCCGCCAGGGGCGAGGGGCTTTCGGCCGTAGCCAGCCTTGTAAAATTATGGTTAACCTGGACCGCGCGGCATGGCTTGAGTTTTTAGACAGCCTCTTAGAAAAACCCGAGGTCGGCGAGTACCATTCCTGGCGCGTCCAGAGGGGCGTTCCGCGGTTTTTGCCGCAAATGAACGCCAATCAACGGAAATCGGTCGCAAAAGATTACATTTTGGTGGTGGTAAATTCCTAAATGTTAAAGGACGATCCGGTTGGGCTATCAGCCACTTTGTCACTTAAAGTTTTACCATTACCCACATTTTTTAGGGCATCTTGAAAAATAGGTATTTTCACTGATCGAGAGACTCTAACCCGTCGATTATTCAGACATGCCGTTGACGAGAACTGTATTTTTCAAGGTGCCCTTAAATCTATTAACCAGTTCCATTCTCCTCACAAGCGTTTCGTTCGCAAGCCTGCGTTTCTTGTCTGGGTCGCTTATTGACCCAACGTCATAGATCGCTTCTACATAGTGTCGTGGGAAATTCAAATACTCGGCTCCAAGAATAACCAACTGCCGATACCACTCGTATGGAAGCAACGAATCATCTATATGACTCGAATCTGCTAAGTATGTCAGGCATGTATACTTAGTCCCTTTCCAAGACACATCTATTGACACACCTCGATACCCATCACCATCATCTTCGTAGCGATCTAGATCCACTTTTTCACTAGCCGCCATCTTAAAAAGAGCTGCGAATACTTGGTTATGATCGTCATTGGTATGCAGAATATTACATTTTCCCGATTTGTCGCGCCCCAACTTATGGAACATCAAACGATACCCAATAAGCTCTATTGTTCCTACCAAACTCGATGATGGAATACGCTCTCTTAGCCTTAACGGATGAAGGTTTGAACCGTAAGCCAAATAAAAAATATCACTCATGAGAGTATGACGCTATATTGAAAGCTTCTCTAGCATATCACTAGGTATGTTTGTAAGCGTGTTAGGCGTTCCTTCTCTGTAGTCAGGCCCTCTTTTCAAAGCTCCAATGATTTTCTCTAATTGGTCCTGCTCTTCTATGAGAGCATTTCCCTTATATTCGGTTGTTATGGATTGGTCTATCGTTGCGCGATTCGCAGCTGGTTTCCATTGTACAGAATACGTAACATCATCCACACCAATAAGCAAGAAGTCATACTTTGGATTGCTCCATTTATCCGTGTCTTTCAACGGCAAATAAGCAACCATAATTTTGTACTCCTGCATTTTCTTAGTCACCTCTATAAATTTTTTTATATCGGTATTCATAGCTTTGTAATCCACCAACACGCGAAGCACCTCTCCTCCTGCGTCTATAAATCGTCTTTGTTGTTGCAGCGATTTATTGGCCCATTCGCTCTCCCAAATATAAATTGGATTCGAGTGAGTGATTTTTGCAATTAGTCCGGCCTTACCCGTTTCCTTTCGATTTCTTTGAAGCTCAATCAATTGTTCCCAAAAATACTGATATCCAAGCAAAGCCAACATTTCTCCCTTTAAATTAATAATACCTTTATCTACCGTGAAGTCAGCTATGATGTGGTTCAATGATCTCACCCCTGTATGACGCAACACATCACTTTGATTGTACAGGCTTCCCACAATGTCAAGCAATTTTGTACCCGGCCTTATCTGCTCGTTTAAGTTTTTTAACTCCGAATGATTTTCTTCTATTTTTTTCATGTTTTCTTTCTGTAAGTCAATCATAGAATTAATCATATTCACTACCGGTTCCCAGAGATCAAAAAGAAATTTTCCGATCGGCAAAGAGATCAACAAAAAAGCAGAATAATACTTGTACCCTTGAACCGATGGGAACTTTTCTATCACGAAAATTTCTATTACGATAGATAGGATCACTCCGATAATGAAGAACAATAAATCACCAAAGATTTTCTTGCGAAAATTAATATCTTTACTAATCGGGCTCATCTTTTTACCTCTCTTTTATACCGAACGATAGATTTACCACATAGGAATCCTGGAGTGTCAGAGGGGCAATATCGAATTTTTCAAGGTGCCCTAAAGGCAAACGCCATCTCCTCCTTAGGTCAGCGGTTCGGCCAGCACCGGCTGTGCCAGAAAGACTGCAACTAGGAGCGAGAACAGAAGGTTTTTCAACTTTTGATCCATTTGCGTTAATTCGCGTTCATTTGCGGCTAAATCCGCTCAGCCTTTTTCGATCTGGTCGAACTCCAGGTCTACGGGGGTGGAGCGCCCGAAGATGAGAACCGAGACCTTGAGCCGGCTCTTCTCGTAGTCCACCTCTTCGACTACGCCATCGAAATCGGCGAAGGGACCCTCGACGACCCGCACGACCTCTCCTGGTTCATAGAGCACCTTGGGCCGGGGTTTCTCCACCCCCTCCTGCACCCGATGGAGGATGGCCTCGGCCTGCTTGTCCGGGATCGGAGCCGGCCGATCGCCGGTCCCGCCGATGAAGCCTAAGACCCTCGGAACGCCCTTGACCAGGTGCCAGGTGTCGTTCGTCAGCTCCATCTTCACCAGCACATAACCCGGAAAGAACTTGCGTTCGCTCTTGCGCTGCTGGCCGCCTCGCATCTCCACGACTTCCTCGGTCGGCACCAGAACGGGGCCGAACAGATCGCCCATGCCGGCCCGTTTTATGCGTTCTTCGAGGGAGCGCTTCACCTGTGCCTCGAAACTCGAGTAGGCGTGGATCACATACCAACGCTGGGCCATCTTCAGCCTTCCTGTCCGGTAAGAAATCGCAGTATTGCCATGAGCACCATGTCGAAGAGCCACAAGACGATGCCCAGGATCAGTACCATTACGATCACGACCAAGGTGGTCTGGAGCGTCTCCTGACGTGTCGGCCAGACGACCTTACGCACCTCCGTGCGTGCATTGCCCGTAAACTGCCATAAACGCCGCCCCTGGTCCGTCTGCAGGGCGATTGCCGCCGCACCGGCGGCGATTACCAGCAACCCCCCGACCCGTACCAGGGTCGAGTAGGCGGCGAAATGATAAAAACCATAGATCCCCGCCGCTAACAAAACGACCGCCACCGCCAGTTTGACCGTATCCAAACCGGTGGCGCCGGCCTCTGCCTTTGCATTCATTGACTACCCTGTTTCAACCTCGAATCCAGCATAGAACCACTGATTAACACCGATAGACACGGATGAATTCAGAACACAAACCGTTTCCATTTTTCATCGGCGAGAATCTGCGTAATCTGCGGATTCAAGCATCACAGATCACAAAACTACAACACTACCCGCAGGCGTATTCAGTTACTTGTGCGATGAAAAGTGGCAGGCCAGGAGGGACTTGAACCCCCAACCTGCGGTTTTGGAGACCGCTGCTCTGCCAATTGAGCTACTGGCCTGGAAATCTAAGGACCTCGAACTCGGCGCGGGCGTCCATCGATGCGGTTCGCGGTCCGGGTCGGTGCTATCCTGAGCGTCCGACGTGCGCTCACCGCATCCTACTCGATGATCTTGGCGACCACGCCGGCCCCGACGGTGCGCCCGCCCTCGCGTACCGCGAAGCGCAGCCCTTCTTCCATGGCAATGGGCGCGATGAGCTTGACGGTCATCTTGACGTTGTC
>JAIZWN010000568.1 GCA_020443945.1 Candidatus Thiosymbion ectosymbiont of Robbea hypermnestra
ATGGCAAATCCCGAGGATCACCCTTTGATCCCCCTCTCCCCGGCCCTCTCCCGGTGGGAGAGGGAGCGTAGAACCGCCGCGCTCGCGCGCTTCTTCCTGGCGGCTTGCGGTGAGCGGGGGCCGTGAAATCCGGTAGTAGCTCCCGTAGGACGGGCAGTGAGCAAAGCGAACCGCATCGACTGACTATCAGCTTACATTGATGCGGTTCGCTTCACTTGCCCCGCCTTCTACGCGAGTTACCCGCAATCTAAAGGGAAACAAGGTGCTAGAAGGTGCTAGGCGGCCCGGACGGTGGGGTCGGACGGCAGGGCCGGGGTACGGTTGTCGATGGCCGCCGGCTGGATCGGCTCGATGCTTTTCCAATGTCCACAGCTGGGACATTGCCAATGCAACCGGCGGGCGACGAAGCCGCAATGCCCGCACCGGTAATCGGGCTGGTGTGCCCCCAGATGTTCGATGACGGCCCGCGTCGCCCGCAAAACGGCCTGGGTTCGGGCCGCGTCCGCCGGCTTGGATGCACGGAGCGCCAACAGCCGTTCGAGGGCGACCAGATCGGCCCGTCCGGTGACATGCTCCACGAGAAAGGCGATGGCGGCCTCGTCCCCTTCCTTTTCTTGGATCCTCTCGGCCAGCATGGTTACCAGCCTGGGGCTGGGATGGATGCGATACAGGCGCCGGAGCTCGCCAAGCTCGTCCGCCACATGGCTACGGCGATAGGCGGCCACCAGCTCCGGCAGAATTTCCGGCAGGAATTGCGGCCCCTGCCGGACGACACGGCCATAGAGTACCGCCGCCCTACGGGAGTCGCCCTCGTCCATCGCCATTCGGGCCTGCAGTATGGTGGCCCGCACGCAAGCGGGATCCGCCGCCCGGGCCTGGTGCAGCTGGGTGACGGCCGCCGCTCCCTGCCCCCGTTTCAGGGCTTCCTCGGCCAGCTCACAGTGGTACTGGGCGCTTTCGGTGCCCATCGGCTCCCCGGTGAGCCGCCGCAGCCGCCCGGCAATCTCCAGGCAACGTGCCCAGTCCTTCTCTTGCTGATAGATCTCGCGCAGTTTCTCCAGGGCCCGTTCGCGGTGCAGCTTCATCTCCACCAGCTCGTCGAAGATGTTCTCGGCGCGGTCGAAGAGCCCCGCGCGCATATAGTCCTGGCCCAACTCGAACAGGGCGTAGCCGCGCTCTTCCCGACCCAGATCGGGCCGCGAGATCAGGCCCTGGTGGATATGAATGGCGCGGTCCACCTCCCCCCGGCGCCGAAAGAGGCTACCCAGGGCCAACTGGACCTCCGTCGTCTCCTCGTCCACCTCGGCGAGCCGCACAAAGAGATCGATGGCCTTGTCGGGCTGCTCGTCGAGCAGGAAATTCAACCCCCGCAGGAAGGCCGAATCGGCCCTGGGGCCCGCGTCGCCGCGGGACGTCCCGACCCGCTTCGCGGCCCACCAGCCGGATGCCGCGGCCAGGGGAAGGAGAAGAAACAGCCACTCGATCACGGGAACACGCAGTAGACCGACCCAGTCGTGAAATTGGTTATCATACAGGCATCCGCGTACCGCCGCACCGCGGGCGGTGGGCGGTTTTTGCCGGCATGGTTGCCGTCTCGGGCCCACCCGGGCAATGCCGGAGCTAGGATCCCCGTTTATGGACAAAGTCGAGCGATGGGGCAAAAGCCCCCGCGCACCGATTGGCCACAGCAAACCTGGAGAACCTTACATGAAACAACAGACGGGCTTTACCCTGATCGAGCTCATGATCGTCGTCGCCATCATCGGCATCCTCGCCACTATTGCGGTTCCCGCGTACCAGGACTACAGCGTCCGCACCCAGGTCACGGAAGGACTCAACCTGGCGGCGGAAGTCAAAACCGCCATCGGCGCCTTCAATGCGGTCCGCGGGAAGCTACCCGCTAGCAATAGCGCCGCCGGCGTGGCGGCGGCCGATTCCTTCAAGGGCAACTATGTGACTGGCATCCAGGTCGGTGAGGGCGGCCAGATCACCATCACCTACGGTGGTGACCGGGTAAACGAGAATATCAAGGATCAAAAGCTCGGCCTCAACCCCCTCCCGAGCAGTGCCAAAGGTCTGATATGGGTCTGTGGCAAGGCGCCTTCCCCGCTGAGCGACGAGGCAACGGCCGCCCAGGGGATCACGACAATCGAGGCCCGCTATCTCCCCAGCGAGTGCCGTCCCTGACCCTTCCCGGCACCCCATTTCACCTTATTTTGCTGGAACGCCTTGTGGCTTCCGGACTGGGTTTACCCTTCGCGTGCGAGAATACCTCAAGGGTAACGGGGGAATCGGCGTATGACATGGTGGGGTAAGCTGGCCGGGGGCGTCTTAGGGTTTATGCTCGGCGGACCCTTGGGCGCCCTCCTCGGGGTTGCGCTCGGCCACGGCCTCGATCACGCGATGGGCGGCCTGCCAATCGGTTTCGAGAAGCCGGATCCGGCCAAACGCGCGAGGGTTCAGAGGGCCTTTTTCACCGCCACCTTCTCGATCATGGGCCATATGGCCAAGGCGGACGGTCGGGTCTCCGAACGGGAAATTGCCTTGGCCGAATCGGTGATTGCCCGGATGGAGCTCTCGCCGGATATGCGCCACCGGGCTATCGAGCTCTTTACCGAGGGCAAGCGGGAAGGATTTCCCCTCGACGCCGTACTGGAACAACTCCGGCTCGAGTGTCGTCGCCGCGACTTGCTGCGGATGTTCACCGAGATCCAGATCCAGGCCGCCTACGCGGATGGTCGACCGGGGCCGAATAAGCAACGGTTGCTCCTGCACATCTGTAGTCGCTTAGGTATCTCGGAGTCCGTATTCCGCTATCTGGAGCGGATAACACGTCTGCGTCAGGAATCCGCGGCGGATGTCCGGGGGAATGCAGGGCCTACTCCGCAACGGCCCATGACCAGAAAGCCGACCCTGGACCGCGCCTACATGGTCCTCGGGGTCGAATCCAAGGCCACGGACGCGGAGATCAAGCGCGCTTACCGGCGTCTGCTCAGCCAACACCACCCGGACAAGCTCGTCTCCAAGGGGCTCCCGGAACAGATGCTGAAGCTCGCCACCGAAAAGACGCACGAAATTCGCCGGGCCTACGAAACCATCACCCAGGCCCGAACCCCCTGAGCCAGAGTGAAAACGGGTCCGGTTTGGAGTATATTAGCAAACCTTGATTTTTCGGCATCAGGCCCGTGGCCGTCACGGGCGCTACCGGCACTTACGGGGAGAGACATCCATGGCAGAAGACCTGATCGCACCCTCCATCCTGTCGGCGAATATGGCGAAGCTCGGTGAGGAGGTAGACAACGTCCTCGCCGCGGGCGCCGATATCGTCCACTTCGACGTGATGGACAACCACTACGTGCCCAACCTGACCATCGGTCCGCTGGTCTGCGAGGCACTGCGCAAACACGGGGTCACGGCCCCCCTGGACGTTCACCTCATGGTCAAACCGGTGGACCGCATCGTGAGCGACTTCGCCAAGGCGGGCGCCGCCTACATCACCTTCCACCCGGAGGCCAGCGAACACATCGACCGTACCCTCCAGCTCATCCACAACGAGGGCTGCAAATCCGGGCTGGTATTCAACCCGGCCACCCCCCTCGGCCACCTCGACTATGTCATGGACAAGGTAGACATGATACTCCTGATGTCCGTGAACCCCGGCTTCGGCGGCCAGAGCTTCATCCCCTCCGCCCTGGACAAGCTGCGCCAGGCGCGCAAAATGATCGACGACTCCGGCTACGACATCCGCCTGGAGATCGACGGCGGCGTCAAGGTCGACAACATCGCCGAGGTCAAGGCGGCCGGCTGTGACACCTTCGTCTCTGGCTCCGGCATCTTCCACAAGGGCAAGGACGGCGACCCCAACCGCTACGACACCATCATCCGCCAGATGCGCGAAGAGATGGCCAAAATCAAGCGGTGAGCCCCCGTATGGTCGGGACAGGCCATGGACGGCCGCTTGAAAATAAGCGATTCATAATGATGCCGCGTGAGCTGTTTTGGTTAAAGTAGGCACATCGGCCCCAGTCTGTGAGCATGGGAAAATTCGAGGAGTCTTAGCATGAATCGGCCCCAGATGATCCTTATCGACGTAGACGGCACCCTGGTAGACAGCGTGCCGGACCTGGCCTTCTGCGTCGATGCCATGATGGAACGGCTCGGCCGCCCCCCCTACGGAGAAACCCTAGTGCGCAACTGGGTTGGCAACGGCGTCGAACGCCTGGTCCGCCGGGCGCTCATCGGCCAACTGGACGGCGAGCCGGACGAGGCCGATTACGAGCACGCCCTCCCGATCTTCACCGAGCTCTATCGGGAAAACACCTCCAAACGCTCGCGCCTCTACCCAGGCATCCGCGAGGGGCTCGACTACCTGCAAGACGCGGGCTACCCCTTAGGCTGCGTCACCAACAAGGCGGCCCAGTTCACCGAACCCCTGCTGCGGGACCTGGGGGTGCGCGACGACTTCGACATCGTCATCAGCGGCGACACCCTGCCCCGCAAAAAGCCCGACCCCCTGCCCCTGCTCCACGCCGCCGAGCACTTCCGGGTACGACCCGACACCGCCCTGATGGTCGGCGACTCGGTCAGCGACGTGAAGGCGGCGCGGGCCGCGGGCTTCACCATCGTCTGCATGACCTACGGCTACAACCACGGCAACGACATCCGCACCGCCAATCCGGACGCCGTACTCGACTCCCTGATCGAAATCAAAGACCTGCTGCCATAACCACCCTGCCAGCGCCCTGAACATTCAGGGCGCCCGAACACCTCGTCAGAACATCCCGCATATCCCAACCCACATAGATACCCTGTTCCAAGGCGCCCCCAAATTTACCACCACCGGAAGATTGTATACAATCTAATATGCCAATATTTACATGCAGTTTAAGAAACTATGTTTAAGTTGAGAGAAAGATTAGGGGTTTGAACAATGTCTGCTCCTGATATAAGTGATATAGCTGATTTCATAATAGAAAACAGCGAACCGGGAATCAGCCACAGGAAACTCCAGAAATTACTTTATTTTGCTCAAGGGTTTTATCTGGCGAAAAATGGCTCACCCCTGTTCGATGCCGAGTTGCAGGCATGGCGATATGGACCGGTGAACCGGAAAATATGGAACCTATTCAAAGGCCATGGAGGCACTGAAATAACAAAACCGACAAATACTAACTACCTTTCCCTCGATGAAACAAGGCAGACCTTTCTCTCGTCATTTCTCGATGTATTTCTGGCGATTAGTCAAGACACCTTGATAGACATATCACATACGGACGCACCATGGGAAGTAAATTACATACCGGCACTGAATAAAACCATTGATAAAAGCGAGTTACTCCACTATTTTTCCGGTTTTACGGACTACAATGAATACACTCGGATTGCAAAGAGTAAAGTAGAGTTCATGGAACTACTGGAACGCAGAAAAACCTATTTAATGAGTTTACCTGAGATCGGTACGGAATGGACCTCCGGGACGGCGGAAGCGCCCAACGAAATCGTGTGTCAGGCCGCAATTCAAGTATTGGATTCATTGAGAAACGTCACGTTTTCCAAGCATCCAAAACCCGCATTTCCAAAACTGGTTATGGGGCCGATACCGGTTGGAGGCGTAACTATTGAGCTATCTTACAACGACAGAAATGCTTATATGGCGTTGTTCAATAATGAAACAGCAGAGGTATCCATCGAGCAGGACGAGTATTTCGATGAACAGGAGTTTACACTGTCCGATTTCAATGATGATATCGGAGTTATTCTTGGCAGAGTCGTGTAGTCATGGAAATTCCGGACGGTGAAATCCTGTATAGATATGTGAAACCTGCTGCATTTCCGGAAAACCAACAAGAAATGCCAGCCCATTTTTTCAACGATCCCGAACTATCCTGTGACTGGGAAAAAATTCAACGGCATCCGGAACAATCGTTACATATCCAACAAGGTCGTAACATGATAGTGTCGATCAGGGTTTGTGACGAAATTCGTAATCCACGCAACCCGAAACGAAATGGTGAAATCGTAGCCGCCTGGGTGCAAAAGATAATTCATGATCCCCTTGAAGAAACTCCGGGTGACCCATTTACGCCAAACGAAGCACACTCTTTGATAAAGGGGAAAAAGAAAGCGGCTGTCGTTTCGGCAATCAGGAACAATGCAACAGCACGAATATCGCTACAACTAAAGTATAAGCAGGCCTGTAACTGAGAGCCTATGAAGAAAACCGATTCGAGACCCGAGGACGAGCTGCTTCTGGAATATGTTCAGGCCCGTGGGAGAGGGTGTTTTAGAGTTGCGGATTGATTACGGGCCTGGTTATCGGGTGTACTATAAGAAGCAAGGCCGGGAGATTGTTGGTTTACTGGACGGCGGCGACAAACGGACGCAAGTCAAAGACATCGAAACCGCCTTGCGTCTTGCTCGAAACCTGTAGGCACACAGCATGACCAAGACGGTTACGACTCCCTACGATGTTGCCGAACACCTGCGCACGCCCGAGGAAATGGCCGCTTATCTGGATGCCTGTATCGAAGAAGCGGACGGGGACGCGGTATTCGTTGTCAGGGCTCTGGGCAACATCGCCCGCGCCAAAGGCATGTCTCAGAATGGGCATGCCTGACTACGGCCTTCAACCAACCATCCTTCACCGCACCGCTACGGCGGCAAAGACCGGTGTTGGCAGCATACCAAACAGGTGAGTGGCTATGTACGAATTGCTCTTGGTATTACATCTATTGGCAGCCACGATCTGGACGGGCGGTCATATTGCACTCTCGGTCGTGGTTTTGCCGAGGGCATTGAGAGAAAGGTCATCGGAGCACTTGCTGCAATTTGAGTCCGGATACGAAAAAATAGGCATACCCGCTTTTATCATCCAGATTATTACGGGTTTGATATTGGCCCATCGAATGCTGCCGGATTTCGGTCAATGGCTGAACTTCTCTAATCCGATCACCCATGTATTGGCTATGAAGTTTATTTTGCTGGCGCTGACGATCGGATTCGCGGTGGATGCAAAACTTCGAGTCATCCCCCGTCTCTCCGATAAAAATCTTGTAACGATGGCATGGCACATCGTACCCGTCACGATATTTTCCGTATTATTTGTTGTTGCAGGTGTTTCATTCAGAACCGGATGGCTCTATTGAGCTCGCCGGCCGGCGCGAGCTTGCGAACCCCGGCATTCCCATCCTCATATGGGCGCCTTTTTCAAGCATCAGGCGAATCATCCTGAAAACGGATTGTTCGAGGTCCTTTCGATAAGGTCGGAGTCAGTGTCTTTTCAGGGTCTCACGAGTAGCGGGTCTCGTATGGGGCGTCGATGGCGGTACCAGGCACCGCCCGTTGTCCTTCCGCCCATCCCACTTCCCGGAGACCTCCATGACACCCGAAACCTTCGCCGCCCTCGCCGCCCGGGGCTATAACCGGATCCCCATCGTCCGCGAGGTCCGTGCCGATCTCGACACCCCGCTGAGCGTCTATCTCAAGCTCGCGCACGGCCCCTTCTCCTATCTGTTCGAGTCCGTCCAGGGCGGTGAGAAGTGGGGCCGCTACTCCATCATCGGGCTGCCCTGCCGGACCCTGCTCAAGGTCTTCGGCCACCGCGTGGTCCTGGAACGGGACGGCGCCCTTATCCAGGATCAGGAGGTCACGGACCCCCTGGCCTGGCTCCAGGATTTCCAGGCCCGGTTCCGGGTCTACGGGCCACCCGATCAGCCGCGCTTCACGGGCGGTCTGGTGGGCTATTTCGGTTACGACACCATCCGCTATATCGAGCCCCGGCTGGCCCGGTGCCCGAACCCGGACCCCATCGGCACCCCGGATATCCTGCTCATGGTGTCGGACGAGGTGGTGGTCTTTGACAACCTGTCCGGTTCCATGCGGATCATCAAGCATCTGGACCCGACCGCCGGGGATACCCTGGAGGCCGGAGAGGCCCGTCTGCGGGAGCTGGTCCGGCGCGTCGCGGGCGCCACGCCGCGCCTGGATCATGCAGCGCCCCGCGCCGTGCGGGAATCCGACTTCACCTCCGGCTTCACGCAGGCGGGTTACCAGCAGGCGGTGGCCCGTATCAAGGACTACATCCTGGAAGGGGACTGTATGCAGGTGGTGCTCTCGCAACGCCTGTCCATCCCCTTCGGTGCCTCGTCGCTGAATCTGTACCGGACCTTGCGCGCGCTCAACCCCTCGCCCTATATGTATTTCCTGGATCTGGGGGGATTCGAGATCGTGGGCTCCTCGCCGGAAATTCTGACCCGGCTGGACGATGAGACGATTACCGTGCGCCCCATCGCCGGCACCCGCCGCCGCGGCCATACGGAGGCCGAGGATCGGGCGCTGGAGGCGGAGCTGCTGGCCGATCCCAAGGAGCTCGCCGAGCATCTGATGCTGATCGACCTGGGCCGTAACGACGCCGGGCGCGTGGCCCGCGTGGGTACGGTGCGGGTGACCGACCAAATGCTGGTGGAACGCTACTCCCATGTCATGCACATCGTCTCCAACGTGGTGGGACGGCTCCGGGAGGACCTGACCGCTATCGATCTGCTGCGGGCCACCTTTCCCGCCGGCACCGTCTCCGGCGCGCCCAAGATCCGGGCCATGGAGATCATCGACGAGCTCGAGCCGGTCAAGCGCGGCGTCTATTCCGGGGCCATCGGCTACCTGTCCTGGAACGGCAATATGGACACGGCGATTGCCATCCGCACCGCCCTGATCCGGGACGGCACCCTGCATATCCAGGCCGGCGCCGGGGTGGTGGCGGACTCCCGACCCGAGCTCGAGTGGAAGGAGACCATGAACAAGGGCCGCGCCATCTTCCGCGCCGTCGCCATGGCCGAGGCCGGCATCGACTATCATGGTTGAGGTTATCCGTACCCCTCCCAGGGATGGGGGGCATGACGCACTGCGACTGGCGGGCATTAGAAAAACGAAGTATTCTTATACCTTTTCCGCGACCCGGTTGTTGGCCGCCGGGGTTGTTGCGGAACCGTGGCTTCGATGAGAGACATGAAGGCATGCGGGCCCGTCCCGCCGTCCCTCGTCTGCCCCTGCGAACACCGTAAACGAATGGCCTTGAGGCCTGAACATTAGGCAATGCTCGGAGATCGGATATGAATCAGTTTTACTACGACGCCGTGACCAAGATGGAGCAGATGGGTGTCGACGACGAGTACATCCAAGGCTGGCAGTGCGGGTTCCTGCAGAATCCCATGCGTGAGGAGCAGCGGCTGACGGATGCCTACGAGGCCGGTTACTCCGACGGCGAGGAGAAAAGCGACGAAAACTTCGGGGACTGGGTCAAGGACTGATCCCGCCCGACCGAGCAAAAAAGGGCGGTTGTTTCCGCCCTTTTTCGTGGAGGGTGTCGCAAAGGGCGGCGCCCTGTTTTCACGGGCAGCGCCTACTCCCGATTTCCAGAGGCCCCGGCATGGCATGAACACCCCCGCCGACCGCTTACGGCGGCTCCTGGAAGGGCCCGAGCCGCTGCTCATGCCCTGCTGCTTCGATGCCCTCTCGGCGCGGCTTATCGAGCAGGCCGGCTTCCCCCTGACCTTCATGAGCGGCTTCGCCGTCGCGGCGGCGCGTTCGGCCCTGCCGGATACCGGGCTCCTTTCCTATGCCGAGATGCTCGAGCAGGGCCGCAACATCCTGGAGGCCGTATCCTTTCCCGTCATCGGTGACGGTGATACGGGCTACGGCAATCCCGCCAACGTGCGGCGCACCGTGCGGGGCTATGCCGACGCCGGGTTTGCCGCCATCATGATCGAGGACCAGCTCGCCCCCAAGCGTTGCGGCCATACCCAGGGCAAGGAGGTCGTCCGACGCGCCGAGGCCCTGGCCCGCATCCGGGCGGCCGTGGATGCCCGAGAACAGGGAGCAAACATCCTGATCCTGGCCCGCACGGACGCCCGCGCCACCGACGGTTTCGACGAGGCCCTGTGGCGGATGCAGGCGTTCGCCGATCTGGGCGCGGATATTCTCTTTCTGGAAGCACCCCGCAACGAGGCCGAGATGGCCGACTTCTGCGCCCGGGTTCCCGGCCCCAAGATGGCCAACATGCTGGCCGGGGGCGTGACGCCGGTACTGTCACCGCAACGCCTGGGGGAGATCGGCTACCAGATCGTCGCCTACCCGCTGGCCCTGCTCAACAGCGCGGTCTATGCCATGCAGGAGGCCCTGAGCGAGCTGGCGGCGGGCGAGATGCCCCGACGGAGCGTGGATTTCGCCACCATTCGCGAGCTCGTCGGCTTCGACCGGCACGACCGGCTCCTGGCCCGATACGCAGCTCTGGGATCAGACTCTTAGGGCCTAAATGGGCAAAGCAAGTGCCCGGCAAAGGGGCAAAGCAGGTGCCCGGCAAAGGGGTATCAGTCCCGGTCATACCACGGGGGTTTCCGAACCGCGACGGCTTGTCGGATGTCCGGGGCGAAGCGTGTCCATCTCTACCCCCGACCGCGGTAGTGGGCGGGGCGGTATCCGTCTATACTCTCCTGATGATGACGAAATATGGCACCTGGCTCGGCGTCTTTATACTGGCGCTGGGTCTCCTCTCGCTGGCGGGATGCACGGGGGCGCGGCGTCCCATGCTCTATCCCAACGCACACCTCCAGTCGGTCGGTGAGGCCCGGGCCCATGCGGATGTGGACCAGTGCATGCGCTTGGCCGAGACTCACGGCGCGCCCGTCTATGGCGGCAAGGACGTCGCGCGCGATACGGCGACGGGCGCGGCGGTGGCGGGTGCGGCCGCGGGCGCCTGGGGACTGGTGCGGAAGAACGGGGAGGCCGGTAACCGGGCGCTGGCGGGCGCCGCGGCCGGGAGTACCGCCGGCCTGGTCCGGGGCATTCTGCGTATGGGTCGGCCCTCGCAAACCCTCGTGGGTTTCGTGAACCGCTGTCTGAGCGAACGCGGCTACGAGGTGGTCGGCTGGCGGTAACCCGCCGAGTCCATCGTTTTTCGGCACGGACGCGCTGGCGGGCGCCTGTCCGGGCCCTACCTCCCCTTCTCTTCCGGTAACCCGGAAGCCGACCGGCCTGTATTCAGGTTACCTCGAAGCCCTCCAAGCTGGCCTCGCTGCCTCGGAGATAATGCCTGTGGCTCCCGCAATCGTCGATCTCACCATCGAACGCTTCCGTGCCTTTCGTGCGCTGAGGCTCACTGGCCTGGGACGAGTCAACCTGATCACCGGCCAAAACAATACGGGGAAATCCTCCCTGTTGGAGGCCCTGCGTATTCTGACGTCGGATTACCTACCGGTGACGATCCATAACATCCTGACCCATCGTGAGGTGGATGTTGCTGATAGGGAAGAGTCGGGCAAACAGGCATACGATGAAATTACTTTACAGGTTCTGACCCTGTTTCACGGCTTTCCGGAGCTGTCCGGCTCCTGGGAGCCAATCGTGGTGGCAACCGGCGGCGGTCGGCAGCCAATGAAATCGACCCTGATGCTGGACTGGTTCTCCGAGGAACGGGCCGAAGACGGAACCAGGAGGTTATCGCACCAGGGAGGGCTTCTCGATGGCGAGGAGGGCATCCCGGCACTGGTATTCAACACCAGCGACACGAAGCACGTCTTTTCATTGAAAAACCTTCGAAGCTACACCTACCACCGACGCCGTCTTATACCGGAATACAAGCGTCCATCGTCGACTCCCTGCATCTCTATCAGTCCATACGGCGGCGAAAGTACGGTACAGCTCGGCGCCCTCTGGGACAATATCGCCCTTTCCGATCTGGAAGATCAGGTGGTGGAGGCACTACGCATTATCGATCCGTCCTTATCCGCCGTGTCCATGGTGGGGGGAGATCTACCGGGGCGTTCGCGTACCGCAATCGTGCGTTCCCACAAGATCCCCCGCCCGGTGCCCCTACGGTCATTCGGCGACGGATTGAACCGGCTCTTCGGCATTGTTCTTTCCCTCGTCAACGCCAAAGACGGCCTGCTGCTGATCGACGAGTTCGAGAACGGCATGCACTACAGCGTTCAGCTCGACACCTGGCGCATGATCTTCAAGCTCGCGGCGGCACTCGACGTACAGGTCTTCGCCACCTCCCATAGCTGGGACGCCATCGAGGCCTTTCAACAGGCGGCCGCGGAAACATCGGAGGAAGGCGTGCTCGTGCGGCTTGCCCACATAGAGGGGGAGATAGTTCCCACGGTTTTCCGCAAAGACGAGTTGAGAATCGCGACGCGCAATCATATCGAGGTGCGCTGATATGGCCGGCAAGAATATCCTGCTGGTCGAGGGCAAGGACGACGAGCACGTCCTCAAGCACCTGTGCGACAAACGAAACCTCGGTTGGATCGATGAGATCGAGCCCAAGGGAAGTGTCGAGGCACTACTGGAAAGCATCCCCGTGCGCCTGAAGACAAGCCTGGGGAAAAACAACAGGGTTGGCGTGGTCATCGATGCCGATACGGATCTGGCCGCGCGTTGGCAGTCGTTGCGGGATCGCGTCACCGGACTCGGGTATCGGTTGCCGGAGCAGCCGGACCCGACCGGAACTGTTCTGGCCCCACCGGCGGATACCTTCTTGCCCCGCGTCGGTATCTGGATCATGCCCGACAACCGGACGCCGGGGATTCTCGATGATTTCCTGGCGTTTCTCGTGCCGCCGGACAGCCCGCTTTGCGCCCATGTCCGGGCCAGTGTCGAGGCAATCCCCCAGGGAGAACGACGCTTCAAGGACCCCGATAAGCCGAAGGCCATCATCCACACCTGGCTGGCTTGGCAGAAGGAGCCCGGCAAACCGCTCGGGACCGCCATCACCGCCAGGTTTCTCGATCCGAACCTTCCCCAGGCGGACGGGCTCGTCGCCTGGTTGAAAAGGCTCTATGCCTGGGACTGAGAGACTGTCCAGAAAGGCAATCTCTCAGCAGACATCGCCAAGGCCCATCCGTGGGTTTTCGGGTGGTGTCTTACGATTTGTGGTTTCCGGGATTTGGCGTAGAGACCTCCCCTCACCATCATTGTTGTCCGCGGATTACGCCGATTTTCACGGATTACTGCGTTTTTTCATCGGCGAGGATCTGCGTAATCCGCGGGTTCAAAATCGCGGATCACAAAGTTACAACACTACCCGGAAGGGCAATCACTCAGCAGGCATCGCCAAGGCCCATCCGTGGGTTTTCGCGACGCCCTCCCACCGGAAGAAGCCCAGGAGAGGAGAATTTTCACGTCCCTGTGCGCTGGATTCCGGCAATCCCTGCCGGAATGACGGCTTAAGAAAAATTGCAGGGAAGCAATTTTTCAAAGTCCTCCTATACTGGATAGTGACATGTTACACAATCCAAGAAAGGTCTTTGCGATCGGTGCCGGCATTACCTTTGGGCTGGGGCTGGGTTATGTGCTTGCGGTCATGGTCACCGCACCCTACCCGGAGTCCGTAAGAATCTTAATCAATCAACCCAACTACAGCCTCTTCTATCTGATCATTTTTCCCTGGGCCGTCGGCCTGTTCGCGGTTTCCATCAAGCCGGAGGTATTCGATAGAAAGTACATCATCGGGCATATCTCTCTGGCGGTGATTCTGGTGCTCACTCTGTTAATCATTCATGTCGATTCCCAGGATAAGGGGCCGCCACACGCCCCGATCCAGCTGCGATACGCAACGCCCAATGCCTTGCAGCAGGCAATGGATTGCGCCGCGACACAGAGAAAAAATGTCCTGGACAAGACGACGGCGCCCACAGTCGCTCTGTCCGAATACACAAGGTGCGTGGCAAAGAATCCGGGAATCGACGAAGGTGATGTCCAAAGGTTCCATGGCGTGGTCGATTTTCTGGCCAGGGGCTCCCTGGTGGCCTATGCGGACTACATTTGCAGCCTGTTTTCCGGGATAGTTGTCATTTCCTATTTCTGGTATTTGCTTTTCCTCAGATTCACGAGACAGACCGTATCCCCCGCGATGAAGGATCGGTTGCTTCTGGCCTATCTGCTTTTCGTGATCTGGATACCGATGAGGGTCTATTCGCTTTGGTATCAAGGGTTTTATTCCATTCCCGATGCGGGTCACAGCCTGCTGGCCGTCTGTTTTGTCGCGGCCTCCTCACTGGTCTTGTTGCTGCTTCTGTTCAGGCCGGGCCCGCTCATGGTCATGGTTGCAATCGCGGAATCCATTTTATCCTTCGCGGTAGGCATCATAGGGATGACGAGTCCCGAGTATTTTCGACTCTTGAGCGAAACCTTCGATGAAATGAGCCTATACAGCTTTCTGGGTATGGAGCTTGCCGCGGCCTTGACTCTGATGGCGGCCGTATCGCCGTATTTTAATTTCTCGGGGACCTTCTTCGGTAATCGGACAACCACGCAAAATCAATAGCCCGTGCAAAATCGTCACAATTGAGTATTACCCGCTGCCGGACGGGGTGTTTCGGTACTCGATTCGTAGTATCGGGAAATGGGTACAAGCAGATTAAAAGACCCAAGAAGGGTTTTTGCAATCAGTGCCGGCGCCTATCTTGGTCTGGTGCTATGCTATATTGTTTCCGTCATCGCCACCGTACCCTATCCGGAGTCCATCAGGGCCTTAATGAATCAGCCCAATTACAGTATATTCGCCCTGATTGTTTTTCCCTGGGCCGTGGGCCTGTTTGCCATTTCCGTCAATCCGGCTCTATTCGGTAAAAAATATAGAATCGGACATATCTTTCTGGCGCTGGCCCTGTTGCTTGTTCTCTCGATCATCAATGTCGATGCGCAGGAAAAAGGGCCGCCACACCTCCCCTTTCACTTCGCGCATCCGACTACCGACGCCCTGCGGGAATCCATAGCCTGCGCGGAAACACGCCGAAGAGGCGTCTTGGCCGATACGATAAAACCCGAGGTCGCCCTCTCCGAATATAAAAAGTGCGTGGCGGAAAATCTGGGGATCGATGAAAGCGATGTGCAAAGGTTCGATGGCACGGCCGATTTTCTGGCCAGAGGTTCCCTGGTGGCCTACGTGGATTA
This sequence comes from Candidatus Thiosymbion ectosymbiont of Robbea hypermnestra, assembly GCA_020443945.1. Lineage (GTDB taxonomy): Bacteria > Pseudomonadota > Gammaproteobacteria > Chromatiales > Chromatiaceae > Thiosymbion > Thiosymbion ectosymbiont_B. Next base: position 14,950 of record JAIZWN010000568.1, read on the forward strand.
TGTTTACACCGCGGCGGCCGCCATGTTCGGTACGGTTTATTTCTGGTATTTGTTTTTTCTCCGGTTTACCAGACAACCCCTCTCCCCCAAGGTGAAAGACCGATTGCTGTTGGTGTATCTGTTCCTTTTAATCTGGATACCGACCAGAATCTATTCCATTTGGTACCAAAGCTTTTTTTCCATTCCGGAGGTCGGTCACAGCATACCGATCGTAACCTTTGCCGGCGCGGCATCATTGGTTTTGTTGTTACTGATCTTCAAGCCCGGACCGGTCATGGTCATTATTTCGGTAGCGGAGGCCATCTTGTCATCCGTGGCGGGGATCATAGGAGTGACGAAACCCGAGTATTTTCTGGTACTGGGCGAGCTGTTCGACGATATGCACATCTACAGCTTTCTGGTTATAGAGCTGATGGTCTTGTTGACCCTGATGGCGGTAGTCTCGCAGCACTTTGATTTTTTTGACGACCAGGCAACCACGCAAATGGAACCTTCAAAGATTCAGGAGCCCCCGGAATCAGTCGCGTAATCGGACCTTCGGCCCGATCCCCTACCGGGATTCCAGATACTCGGCAACCGCGTTTTCGAGGCCGATTTCGCCCTTCTCGATTGCCTCCATATAGCGGCGGTGCCAACCCGCCAGAAGTACGCGGGCCTGGCGCCATTCCTCGAAAATGATCCGCGCCAGGGGACCCCCCTGCTCGATAAACCCGGATTCCACGAAATCCCGCTCGGTGCGCGCGCGGTCGTAAGGCAGGCGGATGATGTGGGTGTGCCAACGGTCGCCGCGAAACTCCAGTTGGCCGTAGCTGGCGCGGACATCGCCATCGAAGGGAGAGCCCACGGAGCCGACGTTGAGGATGTGGGTGGTTCCCAACCACCGCTGGAGCGGCTTGTGGGTGTGGGCGCCGACGAACAAGGCGATATCCGCCGGCAGCCGACGGTGCAGCTCCGCGTCCGTGACGTTGGCGGAGACACCGACCCGATTGCCCGCCATGGAGCCGTGGGTGACATGCACCCAGCTCGGCGTGGTCGCGGCCTGAAAGTTGAGATGATCGGGCCAATCGGAGAGTTTTTCCGCGACCGGGGCAAGCTCCCGGAAGGTGCGGTCCGCGAAACGGCGCATGGCCGCGTCCAGCGCATCATGGGGGCGCTCCCGGCCGCAACGGAGCACCCAGGTTTCATGGTTGCCGCGAATCGGCAGCCAACCCCGGTCGCGGCGGAGGGAATCGAACAGGTCCAGGCAGGCGCGGCTGCTCGGGCCGCGGTTGATCAGATCCCCCGCCATAACCACCAGCTCCGGGTTCCAATCCAGAATGTGCCGGACGGTCACCTCCATCGCCGGGAGATTGCCCTGGACATCGGAAAACACGGCAACCTTCATCTGCTGTACCTCGGGACCCGATTGCTTCATCATAAGGGCACCTCGGCGCAAAAGCCCAGGGAGAGGCTTCCGCGACACCCTCTACCGGCGCGCTTCGCGCGCACCTTCTGTTCCAACCAAATCAAATGGGCCCCCGATGATCGAAGAGCAAGACCATACAGAGCCGGATTGGAACAACCCGCTGCCCTTGTCCCTGACCCCCGCCATGCTGATCCATTCCCTGATGACGACCGCCTCGGCCGTGCATACCGGGTGGTCGAGCTGCATCGACGAACAGCTGGTGGTTTCCAGCCTGATGTCCCTGGACGATACGGTAGGCAACTATGTCCGGCTCGTCGAACAGGAATTTTACGAAGACGAAGACCCGGACGCCGCCTGGCACGATTGGACCCTGGAGCTCCGTATCGCCAATGTCCTGATCAGCGGTCACTGGCAAGTAGCCATCACAGCACCGCCAATGGAGTGGACATGGTATGCCAAAGAAGCGGAACGGGCGTTCGAGCGGGCCTCCCTGCTCGTCGGCCGGCGGGTCCGCAAAGGGCTCATGGTGGACGATCCGACTCCGGAGCAGCTGCCGCCCCGCGCCAGCCGCCATTGAGCCTTCTCACCGTTTTTCCGTAACAGGGAGTTCGTCATGAACGTCAAGATCGATATCGACATGAGTCCCGAGGAGCTGCGCCGGCTCCTGGGCCTGCCGGATGTGGAGCCGATTCAGCGCGAGATGCTGGACAAGCTGCGCAAGCGCATGCTCGAAGGCGTGGATGGATACGATCCGGTCAAGCTCCTGCAACCCTATCTCACCGGCACCCTGGCCTCCTGGGAGCTGGTGCAGAAAATGATCTCGGTCGCCGGCAGAAGCAAAGAAACCCCGCGGGAGAACGACCCCAAGAAGTAGCAAAGGGCGTGCCGGGATAACGGTCTGGTTCGAACCATTACGCGATTCCCCCGACCACGACCAAATCTACCACTACCCGATTTGCCATGCTGTAACTGCGTCTGCCAGACCAGGATCGGGTACAGGGCGGTGGGCGAGAGAGGCGGGATCGAGGGTATGCCGGTTCCTTCTGTTTCCGCCAGCGATATTCCAGGGCCTCCGGGATCAGCTCCTGCACACGTTGGGGATAGTTTCCGGGATCGGTTCGGAGTACATAATCGTAGGCACCTTTGGTAATGACCTCGGGTCCCACCTGATAGGCGGTTACCAGAATTACCTGGGTCCAGAGGTCCTTTCTCCTGGCCGCCTCGATCACCTTCAGTCCGGCCTGGGGTGTCTCCATACGCAGGTCGGTAATGATCAGATCGAAATCCTTAATAACAACCTGGTATGAGCCGGTGGGGTGGGTCAGGCGCGTGCGCCAAGCACCGCACTTGCCGCGGCGGCACACGCGCCATCACCCACCGAATGGCAACGGGTAGCCGCCCCTGGACGGGGTTGTCTTGCGGGTAACTCGCGTAGGATGCGGTGAGTGAAACGAACCGCATCAGTGAACCGATACGCAGTCGATGCG
>JAIZWN010000569.1 GCA_020443945.1 Candidatus Thiosymbion ectosymbiont of Robbea hypermnestra
GCGGTTCTACGCTCCCTCTCCCACCGGGAGAGGGCCGGGGAGAGGGGGATCAAAGGGTGATCCTCGGGATTTGCCATACCGGCGGAAGGGACAGGAATGTTTTCACGGATCCTCAAGGTCCCTCTCCCGCCGGGAGGGTGTCGCAAAAGGGTAGGGCACAAGAGGGTAACGATGAATCCGTGGATGAGCGCTCGGCCAGCCGAAGGGGGAGGATAATGAGTAAAAACATTTCTCTGCTGGGTATCGTTTTCATTGCATTTTATGCATGGTTTGCCCCGTTAATTTTGCCTGATGCGCAAATCGGTGTGCTTGTCCCGGTGATTTTAATCCTCGGGCTTGTTTCAGCGTTTGCAACCAGCTATCTGATCAAAAAGGTAAAAGAACGGCGAAGAAACCTGGAATCGGAGCTTGCGGGAAATCAGGAGACAAAAGGTAATAGAAATACCGAATCCGTAGGCGATAATCAGCTCATAAAAACCTTTAATACTGCGGGTCCCGTCAGACCGGGCGAACATTACACTGTCCCGGCATTGGCGCGTTGGGAGATGGATGAAATCCGGCGTCTGATCCGGGAGAGACGTTATTTCGTACTCCACGCCCCGCGTCAGACCGGCAAGACCAGCTGCCTGTTGGCCTTGATGGAGCAGCTCAACGCGGAAGCGGATTACACCGCCCTCTATGTGAACCTGGAGCCCGCCCAGTCGGCACGGGGAGATGTCGAAGCGGGGATGCGCACGATTGTCAGCGGGATTGCTCAAAATGCCCGCCGGTACCTGGGTGACCAGCGACCGCGGGAATGGATGGATGAAACGCTCCATGAATTTGGCCCCCATGGCGCCTTGCAAGGACTGCTCTCCCGCTGGTCGGAGGAAAACGACCGCCCCATCGTTCTGCTTCTGGACGAGGTGGATAGCCTGGTGGGGGACACCCTGATCTCGCTGCTGCGCCAGATCCGCGCCGGCTACCCAGATCGTCCCCGTTCCTTCCCACAGACCGTGCTCCTGTGTGGGGTGCGGGATGTGCGGGACTACCGTATCCATGACGGCGACAACCGGATCATCACCGGCGGCAGCGCCTTCAACATCAAATCCGAGTCGCTGCGGTTGGGAAACTTCAGCCGGGAGGATGTCGCCGTCCTCTATGCCCAACACACGCAAGAGACCGGGCAGGTATTCGAGGCCGGGATCATCGATTATGTCTTCGCGCAGACCGGCGGTCAGCCCTGGCTGGTCAATGCCCTCGGCTACGAGGTCTGCTTCAGGGCCAGGGAAAACCGCGACCGCGGCCGGCCGATTACCTCAGGTCTCATGGCCGGTGCCCGCGAACGGCTCATCGAGCGGCGGGATACCCACCTCGATCAATTGGCCGACAAATTGCAGGAGCCCCGGGTACACAAGGTCATCAGCGAACTGCTGGGGGGTGTGATCGAACCCGGATTCACCCCGCCCAGCGAGGACGACCAGCTCTATGTGCAGGACCTGGGACTGATCCGCACCCGTCCCCAGATCGAGATCGCCAACCCCATCTACCGGGAAGTCATCCCGCGCACCCTGACCTGGATCGCCCAGACCCGGATTCCGCACGAGACCGCCTGGTATGTGGGCGAGGACGGACGCCTGGATTTCCCCAAGCTACTCGATGCCTTCCAACAGTTCTTCCGGGAGAACGGCGAGATCTGGATCGAGCGGTTCGACTATAAAGAGGCCGGTCCGCAGCTCTTGATGCAGGCGTTCCTGCAACGCATCGTCAACAGCGGCGGGCGCATCGACCGGGAGTACGGGCTGGGGCGTCGCCGCACCGATCTATTGGTGCAGTGGCCCTTGGACGAGGCCCAGGGCTTCCAGGGCCCGGTCCAGCGAGCAGTCATCGAGCTCAAGATCCTGCACAAATCCCTGGAGACGACAATCGCCGAGGGCCTGGCACAGACCGCCGATTATATGGACCGGATCGGCACCGACGAAGGCTATCTGATCGTATTCGACCGCACCCCGGAGATGGCGTGGGAAGAGAAGGTTCTGGTTCGACAAGAGCGCCATGGGGAATACCGGATTGGAGTGTGGGGGATGTAATGACGCAGTGATCCTGCAGGAGTTCGGCGATGCAAGGGCCGACAATGCGGCTAAGGTGGCTATGCAAAAGGTATTTCCGGACCGCACAATCGAGCAGATCAATGTCGACGCCATAGCCGCGGGCGGTGGCAGTATTCATTGTGCGACCCGGCAAGAACCGCTGGCCTGACAATCGCATTCAGGGGACCTTGAATTTTTCGGTAGTGGTAAATTTTCAAGTGATCAGGTGTCTACCTGAGTCACGTCGAACATCACACAAAGACACCAAGCCAC
>JAIZWN010000570.1 GCA_020443945.1 Candidatus Thiosymbion ectosymbiont of Robbea hypermnestra
TCGCGACCACAGCTTCGACCTCCGAATCCCACCCCGCGCCACGCATCACCCCCGCCCCCACCTCTCTGCCCGCCCCCGCCGCCGCGCCGGCCAGTCCCAAGCCGGCCACCCCATCGGGAGGTTCGGGCGGCCCGGGTGGCGAGGGCACGGTGGTCGCCCAGATGCCCGGAACCATCATCGATATCGATGTGAACGTCGGTGACAAGGTCGCGCGCGGGCAAAAGCTCCTGGTGCTGGAAGCCATGAAGATGGAGAACGAGATCGTCGCGCCCCAGGATGGCACCGTCAGCGAGATTTCCGTAGCCGCCGGGGCCTTGGTCAATGCCGGAGACGTCCTGGTCGTTCTGAGCTGACAGAGGAAAACGCCACCATGTACGAAGCGTTGCTGGAGTTCGGCAGATCCACCGGCTTTGTCGGCCTGACCGACTACCGAATCTTCATAATGATCGCGATCGCTTGCCTGTTGTTGTATCTGGCGATCGTCAAGGGCTTCGAGCCCCTGCTGTTGGTCCCCATCGCATTCGGCGTGCTCCTGACCAATCTGCCGTTTGCGAACATGATGCATCCCCCGACTGTGGAGGTCACACCCTATTCCGGGGAAGCCCCCTTCGGTGCAACCTTGGTTCCCATGGGCCAGGAAGGGGTCCCTGCCAAGGTTCCCGTGGGCCAGGATGGGGCCCCTGCCAAAGTTCCCGTGGGCCAGGAAGAGACCTCTACCAAGTATGTCGTCCACACCGAGAAGCCGGGAGGAATCGTAGGCTATCTGTACAAAGTCCTTAAAACAGGTCTCCTGCCGGCGCTGATCTTCATGGGCGTGGGGGCCATGACGGATTTCGGACCCCTCATTGCGAACCCGAAGTCCCTCCTGCTCGGCGCCGCCGCCCAGTTCGGCATCTTTCTCACCTTCATCGGGGCCGTCGCCTCCGGCCTGTTCACCGCCCAGGAGGCCGCGTCCGTCGCCATCATCGGCGGCGCGGATGGTCCGACCACCATCTTTCTCACGTCCCAGCTGGCCCCCCATCTGTTGGGAGCCACCGCAATCGCGGCCTATTCCTATATGGCGCTCGTGCCCATTATCCAGCCGCCCATCATGAAGCTGCTCACCACGGAAAAGGAACGCACCATCAAGATGACCCAGCTGCGCACGGTGACCAAGCGGGAGAAGATCCTGTTCCCCATCATCGTCACCGTCATCGTGGTGCTCATAGTTCCAGCGGCGGCGCCGCTGGTCGGGATGCTGATGCTGGGCAACCTCTTCCGAGAGTGCGGCGTAGTCGCCAGGCTCGAAGACACCGCCAAGAACGCCCTGATCAACATCGTTACGATCTTCTTGGGGATCACGGTCGGCGCGACGGCGACGGCCGATAAGTTCCTCACCACCCAAACGCTGGCCATCCTGGGCCTGGGGATCGTCGCCTTCGGGTTCGGAACCGCCTCCGGCGTGCTCTTGGCCAAGCTCATGAACAAGCTATCCAGCACGCCCATCAACCCATTGATCGGATCGGCCGGCGTCTCGGCGGTACCCATGGCCGCGCGGGTCTCCCAGACCGTGGGGAGCAAATACGACCCGACCAACTTCCTCCTGATGCACGCCATGGGCCCCAACGTCGCCGGCGTCATCGGGTCCGCCGTCGCCGCCGGGTTCTTGCTCGTGCAGTTTGGCTAACTAACGATTATTCGGAGGATTGAGATGCAGATACTCAAGATCGACCACCTCGGCATCGCCGTCAACAGCATGGACGAGGGCAAGAAATTCTGGACCGATGTCCTTGGCCTTGAATTCGCGGGGGACGAGGTCGTCGCCGAGCAAAAGGTAAACACCGGCTTCTTCCCCGTGGGGGAAAGCGAGGTCGAGCTGCTGGAATCCACGGCCCCCGACGGCCCGGTAGCCAAGTTCATCGAGAAAAAAGGCACGGGATTTCAACACGTAGCCTTCCGTGTACCCGACATCAAGGCGGCGCTCAAAGAGCTCGAGGACAAGGGCATCCAGCTCATCGACAAGAAGCCGCGCATCGGTGCGGGAGGCGCACACATCGCCTTCCTGCATCCCAAGGCCACGGGCGGCATCCTGGTGGAGCTGTGCGAACGCGCGTGAAGAAATGACAACCCGGCTCCTCGCGCCGGGCTCCCCTTGTGTATCCTCGGGGCGTGCGTTCTGCACGCCCCGAGTACCCTATTTGGTAATGGGTAAATCCTGCGTGATGTTCAACGTTTTTTCTCACACAAAGCCACAAAGCCACAAAGCCACAAAGCCACAAAGAATTCTTCCCTGCCGTCGCTGATCGTCCACGAGATTTTCATCGCAGACTCTAAAGACCATGTTCGTTTCCCTTTCACCCTTGTCTCTCTTGGTGGCTTGGTGTCTTT
>JAIZWN010000571.1 GCA_020443945.1 Candidatus Thiosymbion ectosymbiont of Robbea hypermnestra
ACGGCCAACGGGCGCCTTACCCATGACCCACGATCCCTTTGTGGCTTGGTGTCTTTGTGTGAGAATTGAGAATGCCCTCTAGAACCGGCCTCAGTGTGCCGATGGTTAAAGAGTCAATTATACCACGCAGCCGGTTTCGCACGCACGGTCGGTCCCGGAGCCGACGATCGTGTACCTTCCCGGTGGTCGGTGGCTACCAATTACCGACCAGCGAGCTCAGGTGGCGCGCGCCAGCTTCTTGGCCCCGTGGAAATCGAGCTTCCCGCTCCCGAGCCTGGGGATCCGTTGTACCAGGCGGATCTCGGCGGGGATGGTGAGCGGGTTCATGCCGGCGTCGATCAGGGTCTTGCGTATCCGGTCCGGATCCAGGTCGGCCGCGAGCAGCAGGACAATCCGCTCGCCCTTGCGCGGGTCCGGAACGTCGACGGCCACCAGCTCCAGCTCGGGATCGTCGAGCAGGCACCGAATCTGTTCCTCGACCCGGGCCAGGCTGATCATTTCTCCGCCGAGTTTGGCGAAGCGGCTGTAGCGATCGACGATGGTGAGGAATCCATCCGGGTCCAGACGGCCCTTGTCGCCGGTCTTGTACCAGCGTCGACCGTCGCGCTCGAGGATGGCGTCGGCGGTCAGCGCGGGGGCCTCGAGATAGCCCTTCATCACCTGCGCGCCGCCGATCAGGATGAGTCCGTCTTCTCCGGGCGGCAGGGTCTCGAGGCTCGTCGGATCGACGATGCGAAAGCCGGTTCCCGGTAAGGGCAGGCCCACGGTGCCCGGCTTGTGACCGATCTGTACCCGCCAATCCTCGGTACTCAGGCTATCGGGCAGGTTGCAGCTCGCCACCGGCGCCGTTTCGGTGGTGCCATAGCCTTCGTAGATGGGCTTGTGGAATTTGCGGGCGAAGGTCTCGCGTACTTCCTGGCTCAGTCGCTCGGCGCCCGCCACCACGATCCGCAGGGATTCCAGCATGGTGGGATGGACCCGCTGATCCCGCACATAGAGGCGCAGAAAGGTCGTGGTGCCGCATAAAACGGTGGCGCGCTGGGCGGCGATGGCCTTGGCGCCGCCCAAGGCGTCCGTGGGATCCGGGTGGCCGACCAGGGGAAAGCCTTCCAGGAGGGGCAGCAGGGTGGTAACCGTCAGCCCGAAGGCATGAAACAGGGGCAGGTTGGAGAAGACCCGGTCGCTGGGCACCGCATTGAACACCTCGGAGATCTGACGCACATTGGCCGTGAGGTTGCGATGGGTGAGCTCGATCCCTTTCGGCGCCCCTTCGCTGCCGCTGGAGAACAGGATGGCGGCGGTATCTTCGGGGGCGGCCCGGTGACCGTACAGGCCCTGGGCCCACCGCACGGGCAGGAGGCTCGCGGCCACGAGCGTCAGGAGGCCCTCGGCCTTGCCGATGTCCGCCTTCAGGTCCTCCATGTGGTGCAGCGCGATCCCGTCGAAGACGCAGGTCAGGTCCAGCCCCCGGTCCGCGAGCCTGGTGAGGAAGAGCCGCGCGGTGATGACATCGGAGATGCCCGCGCGCTCCATACTCGCGCGTAGCGCCTCGCGGTCGGCGGTGTAGTTGAGGTTGACCACCGTCCGGCCGGCCAGCAGGACGGCCATATTGGCGATGGCCCCGGCCCCGCCGGCGGGCAGGAGGACCCCCAGATTTCGCTTTGGTGCCAGCCGGCGGAGCCGTAGCGCGAAGAGGAAGACGGCGGTCCGGAAGCGGCGGTTGGTCAGCCGCATGCCGTCGGAGTCCAGGACGCAGGGCCGGCCGCCCCGGCCGGCGGCGGCCCGGAGCCAGACCTCGGGGACCGTCGGCAGGGTTCGGAGGCAGGCCCGCCAGGCGTCGACCGAGAGATCGAATACGGCCTGCTTGACCTGCCCGGCGGTCGTGGAGAGCGGCAGGGCCGTCCCGAAGGCCACTACCAGGTCCCGACTCCCCCGGCGGCGGTACTGCGCCTTGATTCCGGCATTGGCAAGCGAGAAGGCATCCCCCCAGAGCCCATGGAGATAGAAGGGCAGGATACTGCCCTCCCCTACCCTGGCCGCGGCCAGCTCGAAGCCCTTTTTGAACGCCCCGAGCTGCCCCGTCCGGCTGATGTGTTCCTCCGGGAACAGGCAGACCACCTCCCCCGCGTTCACCAACCCGACGATGGTCTCCAGCGCCTTCCGGCTGTGGCTGCCGGAGATGGGCACCACCCCGAAAAAGTCGAGGAACCGGCGCAGATACCAGCGCTCGTAATAGACCCGCTTCATCACGAAGCGGATGGGGCGTGGACTAGCCGTCTGCAGGATGGCCCAATCGATCCAGGAGATATGGTTCCCCAGCAGCAGGACCCCGCCCTGGGGCGGCAGGTTCGCGCGACCGATCACCGTCAACCGATAGCGGGTCGCAACCAGGCGCGCTACCAGGAAACGCACCAGGGGCCGGGTCAGCCGATAGACGGCATAAAAGGCCCCCGCCAGCGCGACCAGACCCAGGGCCCAGAGGATGGGAACGCCGCCGCTTTCCAGCAACGCGGCCGCCACCGTCAGGCCCAGAAAGGCCAGCATCGTGAGGTTTTGCACAAAGTTGTTGGCGGCCAGGACTCGGCCCAGTCCCGAACCCGCGGCGTTGGCCTGGATCAGGGCATTCAGGGGCACCAGGAACAGACCGCCCATGACGCCAATCACCAGAAAATCGAAGGCCATGGCCCAGACCGAGGGCAGGTTTGGGAGCAGCAGCAAGCCGACGGCGATGCCCAAGGCGCCGACGGGCACGAGCCCCCGCTCGATATGGCCGCGGGACGCCCGGCCCGCCAGCACCGAGCCCAGGATAATCCCGATCCCGGAGCAGGCCATGGCGCCCTGGATCGCCACCGTATTGCTCGTGCCCAGGGCCTCCTCGGCAAAGGCGGGAAAGACCGCCACCATCACCTGGGAGATGCCCCAGAAACCCGCCAGGCCCAGGATCGAGAGCCGGATAACCCGGTCCCGCCAGGCCAGGCCCAGATTTTCCACCAGGTAACGACCGGTGCGGTACGCCCGCCAGTCGAACGGCAGGGCCGTGGGACGGCGCCCCGGCTCGGGCAACCGGTAGGCCATGGCCAGCTCGAGCAGGGCAAAACCGACCAGAAACCAACCCGCGGGGACGACCAGCGCCATGATCTCCCCGGTAGTCTCGAAGGTCGCCCCCGCCAGGAAGGTCTCGAACAAGACCGAGAAGAAAAAGATCCCCGCCAGAATAGCCGTGGTGACCGTGGCCTGGACGATCCCGTTGGCGGCGGCCAAAGACTCCTTGCCCACCAGCTCCCGGATAAAACCGTACTTGGCCGGCGAGTAGAGGGCGCTCTGGACCGCGAGCAGAAAGGTCATGGCAAAGGCCGGCCAGAACCAACCCAGGGCATAGCAGGCCGTAATCGCCGTGGTGAGCCCGACCACGGCCCAGGCGCTGAGCCGCATCACCCGGCGCTTGGGATACCGGTCCGAGAGAAACCCGGCGGGCGTGAACAGCAGCACGAAGGGCAACAGGATCAGGGCATTGACAATAGCCGTCAGAACAATCTGCACATCCCCTTCATAAACCTTGAACAGGGTGTTCTGGATCACGATCTTGTGTCCTAAGTCCACGAAGGCGTTGAGAAAAACCATCGCGACATAGGGCGAAAAACCGGCCAGGCGAAAGAGTTGCAACATGTTGGATTTCCCCGCGTTTCCCCTGACGGGCCCTGTGAAACACTCAAGGCGCCCGTGCGGGACAAGGATACCCTGTCATTTCCCAAGCGTGTCAGTGCCCGAAAAATGCCGCGAAGCAAAAAGCGCCCGTTCGCTTCGCGTCGTGAAAAATTGCCGGGAAGCAATTTCTCACGGTCCCTATCCGTCGGTATTTAATATAGCCCTCAACCACGCACGAGCCATCTTTTCCTGCCCACGCGGATTCGGGTGTACCCCATCGAAGGTATCGGTGCGCGGCTCCCTTGGATCCGTTTGGAATCCGCGATAGTGATGAACCATGCCATCACTGAAACGACGAGTACACCGCAGAAGACGACACACCCGAAGGTTTCCCTTTTCATATAAATTTCGTAAACCACGGACCCGTTCGACTCACAGACTCGATTGTCCCATAAAAACTTCAGAGACTGCCTCTTCAGCCCGCATAGAATGCAGCAAGCGTAGCAAACCGCATCGTTGGACTGGAAATCACTCAAAGCCCCGTAGGTCTCTCCATCAATTCCCTTTATACCTCATCCTTGGCTTTTCCTTGAAAACAGAACATACAAGGGCGGGAAAGCAAACCGCCCACGGCGGGATGCGCTACGCTTTTCCGCCCTACCCTTTTGCGACATCCTCCTGGTAAGAGAGGGGCTTTGGGCCTTGGCAGGCCCGTGCCGGAGCACCGGCATTCACCCGGCCCGGCGAGTGCGGAAAAGGCAAAACCCATCGGCGATTCGCCGTCATTTTTAGGTAATATTGGAGGTTTGGGTCCCCGCCGCGCGGGGTCGGCTGCCACGACAACGAATACTCGACGATCGGTGAAGGGGACAGGTGGATGGGGTCGTTTCTGCAGGAGATGTTCTTGCGTCTCGGCGAGGCCTTCAAGCCACGGGGCGGGGCGAAGGCCACGGAGCCATCCTGTAGCGGCACGCCGGCGCAAGAGGTCGAGTATGTGGTCGACAAAACCTACGACCGCCTGCGCTTCCTGTCCGGCTACTCCCAACGCCTGAAAGGACCGGTCGCCACCACCGTCCGCTACATCGAAGCGCTGGTCGCGGAGGTTCCCGGGGCCATCCTCTGCAGTCGGGCCGCCTTTTCCGAGGATCCGCGGGTCAACGCCTTCTTCGCCGATCCCGACCATCTGCAAGAAGTATTCAGCCGGAGCGCGGAGGTTCGGGAACAGCTGGCGGCCGCTCCCGAGGCCGAGGAGTGTTGGTCTTTGTTGTGCATGAAAAAGGAGGAACACCGACAGCTGGGCATGTCCCTGGTGGGCAATCTGGTGCAAAAAGACGTGATGCAGACGACGGTGAACTTCGTCGATCACCAGCTCATTTCCCCCGCCACCAGTGAGGCGGGGGCCAGACATTCCCTCAAGTGCTGCATCTTCAACGGATTGTTGGCGCACATCCGAAAACGGGCGCGGGACGAAAAGATCCACATCGTCGAGCTGGAAAATCGTCGTAATTTTCTCACCGCCCGTCTGCACCGCAACGGCTCCGGGAATGGCGGCGAATCCCGCGCGACACTGCAACGGGAGCTCGACGAACTGGGCAAAACGCTCGCGCGGGAAGTCCCCCGGTCCGTATCCCTGGCGTCCCATCTGGAACTCGTGGCCGATATCCTCGGGAACCCGGACCAATATATCAGCGGCTCCCTGCACCCCATCCATCTGAGCCGCATGGGGGTCAAGCTGGACGGCAAGCGGGCCGACGACGACAACGAGGTCCCGCTCTTCGAGATCCGGGTCGCCTCCCAGGGCACCCGAATCGGGACCCTGGTGCGCTTTCCGCGCGCCGAGCTCCTGCCGCGGCGGGACCTGGTCCGTGAAGCCGACCTCTTTCTTACGGTTTGAAGAGCGGGAGGGGGCGATCACCCCCAAAGACAAGAGCGCGCCGACCGGGATAGACTGACGCCATCGTAAACAACTCGCAGTGGCGAGGCTCGACCCGATACGAGCCGCCATCCTGCCGTGATCGGGATTCCCGTTCGCCGCACTTTGCACAGCATCATCGATTTGGACGGGAGTCTGACCCAACCATGACACCGGAAACGCTCTTCTTTTACATCGGTTCCTTTCTGGGTTTGTTCGGGGTCCTGGCCATCGCCATCGGCGTCGTGGTAACCGTCCTGATCGGGGAAGGAGAGGTGCGGCTCATGGACACCTCGGTCTTGCTCAAGGATACGAAGGTCCCCCTCGGCGGGGAGAGGGAATGAGAAAAACACCGACGCGGTGCTCGAGATGGATCATGAGGGATTGTACAGGCCGTCCCCCGTCGGGGCAGGCCGGACGGCGTGGATGGCATCCAGATAGTCCGCGACCTCGATCGCGGTCGTGTACCAGAGATCGTCCCGACCACCGAGCCTTCGCAGCAGGTCTTCCATATAGGCCCAGCTGTTGGTGGGCTCCCCGGCGTCGAGCTCCCAGCTATGGCCGTAGATAAAGAACAACGCCAGAGTATCGTCCGGTCGGGCGAAAAACGCCTCCACCAACCCGGCCGCGGCGCTGTGGTGACAGCTCGGGTCCCAGGCCAGGGGATCGGCGGGTAGGCGAAAGTCGCGGGTCTGATCCGCGGTTCGTCCATAGGCGATGCCGAGCGCCCTCAACACCCCGATCACGGTGGCATTGCGTGCCCCGAACGGGTAGGCATGACCGCGCACGTCCCGCCCCAGCAGCCGCGAGAGTGCCGCACGGTCGTCCCCGACCTCGGCGGCGATCTCGGTCCGGGACAGGGAATCCAGGTAAGGGTGACTGACCGAATGGGTGGAAACCTCGTGACCGGCGTACAGGGAGGCGACCTCCTCCGGGTCGATATGGTCCGGTCGACCGAGGCGCCCCGAATTGAGGTGGAAGGTCCCGCGGATCCCGTAGCGCCCCAGAAGCCCGACCAGACGACGATCCTGGACCGGACCATCATCCATGCTCAGCACCAGGGCCTTGGCGGCGCCACCGGGAAACAGAAAGTCGGCGTAGCTTGGTGGTTGCGGCATCAGGGAATCCCCCTCTCTCCGGGCGGCGCGACCGGCCTTATTTTTCTACAGGGACCTTGCAACATGGCGGGGCATCCCTGCCCCGCACGGGCACCTTGAATTTTTCAAGATGCCCTGTTTTCAATAGCAGTGGGAGTTTGCACGATTACAAATTAGAATTCACCACTACCACATGATGAGGAAAGGCGCATGGAACCGGTGAATCTCGGTTTGTTGGGAATGGGTACCGTCGGCGGCGGTACGGTAACCGTGCTGACGGACAACGCGGGGGAGATCGCCCGCCGTGCCGGGCGGGAAATCCACATCGCCCATGCCGCGGCGCACCAGTACGACCCCCAGATCCGCGGTCTGGAGCGGATCGGACGCATCTCGAAAGACGCCTCCGCCGTAGTGGAGGACCCCGACATCGATATCGTCATCGAGCTGATCGGGGGCTACTCGCCGGCGAAGGAGCTGGTCCTGCGGGCCATCGAGCAGGGCAAACACGTGGTCACCGCCAACAAGGCCCTGATCGCCCTGCACGGCAACGAAATCTTCGCCGCCGCCCGCGGGCGGGGGGTAACGGTAGCCTTCGAGGCCGCCGTGGCCGGTGGCATTCCCATCATCAAGGCCCTGCGCGAGGGCCTGGCGGCCAACCACATCGAGTGGATCGCCGGCATCATCAACGGCACCGGCAACTACATCCTCACCGAAATGGGAGACAAAGGCCGGGATTTCGACGCCGTGCTCGCCGAGGCCCAGGCCCTGGGCTACGCGGAGGCGGATCCCGCGTTCGACGTGGAAGGCATCGACGCCGCCCACAAGCTCACCATCCTGGGGTCGCTGGCCTTCGGCATGCCGTTACAGTTCGCCAAGACCTATACCGAGGGCATCTCCGGGATCCAGGCCCAGGATGTGGCCTACGCGGCGGATCTGGGCTACCAGATCAAACACCTGGGGATTACCCGCAAGACCGACCAGGGCATCGAGATGCGGGTCCACCCGACGCTGATCCCCCGCCGGCGCCTGATCGCCAACGTGAACGGGGTCATGAACGCCGTTCTCATCAAGGGCGACGCGGTAGGCCCCACCCTCTACTATGGCGCCGGGGCCGGGGCCATGCCCACCGCCTCCGCGGTAGTGGCGGACGTAGTGGATGTGACGCGCGCCCTCACCACCGATCGCGACAACCGGGTGCCGCATCTCGCGTTCCAGCCCGACGAGCTCTCGGACGTGCCCGTGCTGCCCATGGAGCAGGTCCGAACCGCCTACTACCTGCGCGTCATCGCCCTGGACCAACCGGGGGTCATGGCCCGCATCGCCGGCATCCTGGGGGAGGAAGGCATCAGCATCGAGGCCATCCAGCAAAAAGCGCCGGCACAGGGCGATACCCATGTCCCCCTGGTGATGCTGACCCGGCGGGTACCGGAAGGCCAGATGAACCGGGCCATCGCCCGTATCGAGAACCTGGAATCCGTAACCGGCCAGGTGGTGCGGATCCGGATGGAGCCGCTGGCGGGCTAGGGGATGTTCTCAATTCTCACAGTAGAGTAGAGGACAGGTTTCCCGTGTCCTTAGATTTGGCCTATCCGTTCCCGCCCCTTT
>JAIZWN010000572.1 GCA_020443945.1 Candidatus Thiosymbion ectosymbiont of Robbea hypermnestra
TGGCTAAATTTTAAGTGATGAAGTCTGCCGACCCCTACCCCGTCATTCCGGCAGGGATTGCCGGAATCCAGGCGCCAAGGATGGCAAAGGCCGAGGGCTCTGAGCCATTATCGGGCCGTTGGGCAGCCCATCACCACTCAAAACTCTACCACTACCCCCACCGTAAAAAATCCTGTTCATCCTGAAAATCCTGTTAATCCTGTACGATTGGAAGACCGCACGAACCACGAAGAATGGCTCGACCCGTCAGCGGTGGCGCCGTAACTTTGTTGTCCCTGGCGATATACACTGAATCCCGGAAACAACAAAGTCAGAACACTACCGCCGAGTAGTTGCTTTTTGTCCATTCGTGGTTGCCGTTCCCGGATGTTACGCGCGGGCATGTTACGGGCATAGTAAAGGCAAAGGCGGATGGGGATCGCGCGGCCTTCTTTGCATGAACGCGCCCGCGTGGGTCGGCGGCAGGTGCGCCGACCTTGCATTGTCCCTTGGTCGCGCCGGGGAACTCCTTGACCCGTCAACGCCACATCAGGGAAAATGCGACCCTAGATTTCAGTTGATTCGCATATTCTGATTTTCCTTTTCCTGATCGGTAAGGCTTCCGTCCCGGAAGCGCAACCTGAGAGCCTACCGGGGGTCGTCGGAGAATATGAGCGCACAAGGCGTGGATACTAAAAGGCGGCGCGTGCTTGTCGCCGCAACCAGCGTGGTCGGGGCCGTCGGCGCCGGCTATGTGGCCGTTCCCTTTATTGCCTCCATGAACCCGAGCGCCAGGGCCCGCGCGGCCGGAGCACCGGTGAAGGCGGACATCGGCAAGCTGGAGCCGGGCGCCATGCTGCGCGTCAAGTGGCGCGGCAAGCCCGTCTGGGTGGTGAATCGCACGGAGGAGATGCTGGCCGCCCTCCCGGAGCTGGAGCCGCAGCTGGCGGACCCGAACTCGGCGGCCTCCGCCCAGCCGGAAAGCTGCCGGAACGGGGTGCGCTCGGTCAAACCCCGGTATCTGGTGGCCGTCGGGATCTGTACCCATCTGGGTTGCTCGCCGACCTATCGTCCCGAGGTCGCTCCTACCGATCTGGGGGCGGACTGGAAGGGCGGTTTCTTCTGTCCCTGCCACGGCTCCCGCTTCGACTTGGCCGGGCGCGTCTACGCCGGGGTTCCGGCGCCGATCAACCTGGAAATACCCAAGCATACCTATATTTCCGACACCGTCATCCTGATCGGTGAAGACGGAGGAGCAGTCTGATGAGTACAGAGGGTACCGGATTCCTCGGTTGGATCGACGCGCGCTTTCCACTCACCAAGGTGTGGAAGGAACACCTGTCCGAATACTATGCGCCGAAGAATTTCAATTTCTGGTACTACATGGGCTCCCTGGCGATCCTGGTGTTGGTCCTGCAGATCGTCACCGGGGTTTGGTTGACCATGAACTACAAACCCTCGGCGGACGATGCCTTTGCCTCGGTCGCCTACATCATGCGGGATGTGAACTGGGGTTGGCTCCTGCGTTACATGCACTCCACCGGCGCTTCCGCCTTCTTCATCCTTATTTATCTGCATATGTTCCGCGCCCTGCTCTACGGCTCCTACCGCAAGCCCCGCGAGCTCTTGTGGATCATCGGCGTGCTCCTGTATCTGGCCATGATGGCGACCGCCTTCTTCGGTTATCTCCTGCCCTGGGGGCAGATGTCCTATTGGGGCGCCCAGGTCATCGTCAACCTGTTCGCGGCGGTCCCCGGCATCGGCGAGGATCTGTCGGTGTGGGTCCGGGGCGATTATGTGATTTCCGATGCCACCCTGAATCGGTTCTTCGCCTTCCATTTCCTGGTGCCTTTTTTGATCGCGGGCCTGGTGTTCATCCATATCGTCGCCCTGCACAAGGTGGGCTCCAACAACCCGGACGGGATCGAGATCAAGAAGGGGCCCAAGGGCAACCGTTGGGACGACAAGGCCCCGGCGGATGGGATTCCCTTTCATCCCTATTACACGGTCAAGGACCTGGTGGGGGTCGTCGGCTTTCTGATCCTCTTTGCGGCCGTCGTCTTTTTCTGGCCGGACTTCGGGGGCCTGTTCCTGGAGGCGCCGAACTTCCAGCCCGCCGATCCCCTGAAGACGCCGGAGCACATCGCCCCCGTGTGGTACTTCACCCCCTACTACGCCATCCTGCGGGCGGTTCCGCCCATGTTCGGCTCCCAGTTCCCGGGCGTCGTCGTGATGTTCGCGGCTATCCTGATTCTGTTTTTCCTGCCCTGGCTGGACCGTAGCCAGGTCAAGTCCATTCGCTATAAGGGCATCCTCTCCAAGATTGCCCTGGGGGTATTCGCGGTTACCTTCGTCGCCTTGGCCTGGCTGGGTCTGGAGGCGTCCACGCCGGCCAAGACCCTGCTCGCGCAGTTCTTCACCGTGCTCTATTTTCTGTTCTTCCTGCTGATGCCTATCTACAGCAAGCTGGATAAGACCACGCCGGTTCCGGAGAGGGTGACAAAATGAAAAGACTGCTGATCGCATCCATGCTCTTGCTGGCGCCCGGGCTCGTCTCGGCCTCCGGCGGCGGTGGCTACCATCTGGAGGACGCCGACATCGATCTGGCGGACAAGGAGTCCCTGCAACGGGGCGCCAGGTACTTTGTCGATCACTGCATGGGCTGCCATTCCCTCGGCTATATGCGCTACAACCGGATGGGTGAGGATCTCGGGCTCGATGAGGTTCAGGTGCGTCGAGGCTTTATCTTCGATGTGAAGACCAAGCCCGGCGATCCCATGGTCAGCGCCATGCGTCCGGCGGACGGCGAGCAGTGGTTCGGCACCGCGGTGCCGGATCTGACGCTGGTCACCCGCTGGCGCAGCCCGGATTGGGTCTTTACCTACCTCAAGGGCTTCTATGCGGACGAGAACAGACCTTACGGCGTCAACAACGCGGTGTTCCCCGACGTGGGCATGCCCCATGTCTTGGCGGGTCTGCAGGGAGTGCAGAAGGCCGTCTATGCCAAGGGCGAGGATGGGCACCAGGGTCCATTGGAAGGCCTCGAGCTGACGCAACCGGGCCGTCTGCCGGAGCAGGAATACGACCAGGTGGTCCGCGATCTGACGAATTTCCTGACCTACGTCGGTGAGCCCATGAAGCTCGAGCGGCGGCGTCTGGGCATCTATGTGCTCCTTTTTCTGGGCGTGCTCTTCGCCCTCGCCTACGCGCTCAAGAAGGAATACTGGAAGGACATCCATTGATCGGGCGCGCGGCGCGGTCCCATTGGAAATCAGGCCCCGTATCTACGGGGCTTTTTCGTTTATACTGACGTTGCGCCCCGGATTTTCCCGAGTAGTCTTTCGGTCCCCCACGGCTTTCGCCGCCTCCAACCGGCACGGCGGATTCCGGCAATTCCTGCCGGAATCCGAGGTGGGGTCGAAACGGTCGATATACGTATCCGGGCGCGAGTAATCGAGTGCCGGAGTGAAGGATAGATGGCAGTGGCCGCGAACAGACGATCCATCATGACCCTATTTTCCGATTCCACCAGCCTGCACTGCCATCGGGTACGGATTGTACTGGCGGAAAAGAGCATCTCCGTCGATATCGTCGACGTGGATGCCCGCAATCTGCCCGACGAGGTAATGGATTTCAATCCTTACGGCACCGTGCCCACATTGGTCGACCGGGAGCTGCGGCTCTATGAGTCGCGCATTATCATGGAGTACCTGGATGAGCGCTTTCCCCATCCCCCCCTCTTGCCCGTCGACCCGGTCTCACGCGCGACCTCCCGGCTCTACATGTATCGCGTGGAGCGCGACTGGTACACCCTGATGGATCGGATCATCGAGGGCGCCGAGGACGAGGCGGCCACGGCGCGCAAGGAGCTACGCGAGAGCCTGATCGCCACCTCCCCGGTATTCGCGGCCAATCCCTTCTTCATGAACAACGAGTTCTCCCTGATCGATTGCTGCGTGGCCCCCCTGTTGTGGCGCCTCCCTTTGTTGGACATAGATCTGCTGTCCCGGCCCGGCGCCCTCTCCGACTACGCAAAACGCATCTTCGCCTGGCCCGCCTTCGCCAAGAGTCTGACGGAGGTAGAGCGAGAGATGGTCATGGAAACTGTTTGATCGTTCGCCGCTATGACCTCGAATCGTCCTTATCTGGTCCGGGCCCTGTACGAGTGGATTCTGGATAACCAGATGACGCCCCATCTGCTGGTGGATGCCACCCATCCCCAGGCGGCGGTGCCGTCCCGATTCATTCAGGACGGCAAGATCGTGCTCAATATCGCTCCCACCGCGGTCCAGGCCCTGGCGCTCGGGAACGAACGGATCACGTTCAAAGCGCGTTTCGGCGGCGTCGCTACGGGGGTCGAGGTGCCGGCAGCCGCCGTGCTGGGCATCTATGCGCGCGAGAACGGCCACGGCATCGTCTTCCCGGACGACGAATCCCGAACGGACGAATCCCGGCCGGACGATACGCGGGACCCGAACGAGAAGTCGGAAGCGCCCCAGCCGGCGCGGAAACGGCCGATGCTCAAGGTCGTCAAATAGCCGGGAATACGGGGGCGGTTTTCGCGCGCTTGTTGCTGATATGAGACAGTATGATAAGCATCACGCCAAGGCTTCCCCCTTTCCGTCCACTGGTTTTCAAATAGTCCGAAGCCTTGGGGGCACCTTCGATGTGGCAGAATTGTCCGCAATGAAAAAGAAGTTGCACTTTTGTCTGTATTCCGCCTACAATCGGCTGTGATGGTCGAAATCGCCACCCGTGTAATCTTGTTGGTTTCGGAAGAATGACCCTTCATCGGAAGAATGACCCTTCACGGGCTTCCGTATCGCAAATCGAGGGGGGCGATATTCGTGGATTTACCCGCTTTTTGTCTATACTTTGGCCTGACCCTGTAGCGAAACATCGAATTTCAACCCACCGTCTTCAATCCAACGAGAGGGAACCTGAAAATGCGCAAAGTACACAAAACCCTTCGTGCCATGGGCTATGTTGCCCCTGTCGCCTTGACCTTCGCCCTGGCGGTACCCGTCGCCAAGGGTTACGAGACCGAGACCACGAACGGCGGCTTCTGGTCGGCGAAAGAGGAGAATACCGCCTGGGTCACCCGATACGACGAATGCTGGCAAAGCACCGCCGGACCCAAGGAGCTTGCTCCCTGCTTCCAACAGCCGCCGATGGTCGTCGTGAGGCCCATTTTCGAGCTCAATAAGTACGAGATCGAGAATGTCCTCAACAGGGAAGAGATCAGGAAGATCGACGAGTATGTCGATCGACTGAATTCGACCTCGGAACGAGAACGCATCACCGTTGTGGGCCACACGGACACCACGGGCTCCGAGAGCTACAACTTCGAGCTGGGACTGCGCCGTGCCGAGACCATCCGCGACTACATCATTGCCCAGGGTTACCCGGCGGAGAATGTGGCACCCGCCGAGTCCAGGGGTGAGACGGAGCCGCTCCCGGAGTTCGCCCCGGACGCGGCCGAACAACGCCGCGTGACCCTCACCACGATGGCGCTGTGATCGAGTACCCCGCTTTACCTTGACCGGGACTGGCTTGTCTCGGGAATGTCGGACGAAGGCCGGCCACGTCGAGCGTGGCCGGCCTTTTCTTTGGGACCTATATACCTGACTCGCCATTGACACCCCCTGTTTCGGGACTTGACTAGCCAAGGGCGCACTGGTACTCTTC
>JAIZWN010000573.1 GCA_020443945.1 Candidatus Thiosymbion ectosymbiont of Robbea hypermnestra
CGCGTCATTCCGGCAGGGATTGCCGGAATCCAGGTGCCAGGGACGGCAAAACTAAAGAGGGGACTGAACGGTTACCATTCACTGTGGCTAACTACATATATAGGTCCCTAACTTTTCAAGTGACCAGGTGTCTATCTGAGTCACGTCGAACATCACACAGAATTCACCTGCTACCAAACCGCTTCGGCGAGCGGATAATCCCCCGCAGGATGGACAGTGAGCGAAGCAAACCGCATCCTTATCAACGAATCAGGGGAAATCCCATGGGATACGTTCATGCACAAATCGAATTGAAAAACCCACGGCTGCCACAACTAAAGTCTTTGGTAACAAAGGCCATGGTCGATACAGGTGCGCTGATGCTTTGTATACCTGAACACATAGCCCTCCAATTAGAGCTGGAAGAAAACAGAAAACGTGAAGTAACAACGGCCGATGGGCGTCGTCACAAAGTATCCTACGTTGGCCCCATAGAGGTTATCTTTGAAAATCGTAGTTGTTTCGTCGGTGCATTGGTTATGGGAGATGAAGTCCTGTTGGGAGCCGTTCCAATGGAGGATATGGACCTGATAATATCCCCAAGCCATGGAAAACTCGTGGTCAATCCGGAAAGCCCGAACTTTCCCCACGCACTTGTCAAATGATCTGCCATGCCTGACATTCGGCTGCAACCCGCAGGACGGTGGGCGTGCCCAACACCACTGAAATGAAAGCGAAGCGAAATGTTCTCGCTTCGCGTCTTGAAAAATTGCCGGGAAAATTTTTCAAGGTCCCCTTAAGGCGTCCTGCATACACTGTATACCGATGACAGCAGAGAAAAGCATCTCCAAAGTCGTTACACTCCGAATCGACGAGGCAAAATACAAGCTCCTGAAGGCACTGGCCTTACAGGACAACCGGCCCCTTTCCAACTACATAGAAACCGCCACCCTCAGATACATCGAAGAGCATCAGCTCACGGACGACCTCGAGACGGACCAAATCAGAGCCGACACCCAACTCCAAAAAAGCCTCGAGAAAGGCGTAGCAGACTACAAGGCAGGAAAGGGATCCTTTGTCTGACCACCGCCTATTCAGAACTGACGAGTTCGACAGAAAACTCTCCAAGTTCGCCAAACAGATTCAGAACAGAATTGAGAAAAAGCTCAAAGATCTGGTCTACGATCAGCTCAAGACAGAACCCCACTTCGGCCGGAACATCAAAAAGCTCCGAAATTACACCCCTTTAGACATTCTTTAACCCCCAGGAGAAACTGATGAACTCACTATTTGCACTCATAATCTTGTTACAGGCCTCCTTCGTCCATGCCTTTTCCGGCGCACCATCAGCTATAGGAGCAAACACACCACCCGTTAAGACCTCCATGTCGACACCGGTGGCAGCGTTAAATAACCAAAACTGCGTAGATCTAAAAGATACCTTTTCAAAATATGATGATCACGTCAAAAAGGGGGCTGACATCCCGGCGACGTACTATTTGATGTCTTACAGTTGGGCACCAAATTACTGCGCAAAAGAAAAATACGGAAAGGAGCCCGGAGAGCGAGACTACTTACAATGCGGAAGCAGTCGAAACTTTGGCTACATCCTTCATGGCCTTTGGCCGCAAGGTGTCAACAACTCTCGCCCGAGAGCCTGTGAGGGCAATGTCGAAAAAATCGACAGAGCGATCCTCGAAAAGTACCTATGTATGACACCAAGCATTTGGTTACTCCAACATGAATATGAGTATCACGGTACCTGTATGCATGATGAAGCCCTAGAAGATCCACAGACGTTCTTTGACATAGCTATGGAACTGCACTCGCAAATGTCGCTACCTGGTGAAGAGTTGCAGGATAGTCCTGAAGACCGGAAATGGTGGCTTGACAACAATGATCACCTTTTTGATGATGCGTTTTACTATGCGTCGAACGGCAAGGAATGGCGGTTTTGTTATGACATCGATTTCAAACCTATGCCTTGTCCTCCAGGCTCTGGTGGTTCGAGAGCCATGCCTCCGATCGACTGCAATGACATTAAAGGCAACGTGAATAAAAAGGGCAAGAAATACTATTTCACTCAGGATCATCCTGGTTATGCGCAAGTCAAGATTCACCAACACAAGGGCGAGCGGTGTTTTTCCAGCGTACAAAAAGCTGAAGATGCTGGGTGGGTGAAGGCACCCTAAGTTAAAAGCTAACAATTGAGGTAGGAGAAACGGAGAATGTAGCCCGCGTAGGCCGGGTAAGACCAAGGATGGCCGCAACCCGACGATTGTCACCCGACACGGCGTGGCTATTGAGGGTGTCGCAAACCGGGAGAGGGGTTGGGCAAAGGGTGAAGATCGGTGCCTTTTGCGATACCCTCACTTTGCGTCGGGTGGCGCCGCGCCGATCATCGCCGCCGACGTGACCACTACAGACGCGCCTTACCCAACCTGCGCAGGTAGTGTTGTAGTTTTGTAGTCTGTGATGTTGAATCCACAGATTACGCGGATTCTCGCCGATGAAAAAACGCAGTAATCCGTGAAAATCGGCGTAATCCGCGGACAACCATGATGGTGAGGGCAGGTCTCTACGCCAAATCCCGGAAACCACAAACCTAAGACACCACCCCTGCGCAAAAATACAGGTACGTCAGTTGCGTGGAGAAGCCATCGATTGCATGTTATCCCTCCATAAAGGGCCCCGCAATGGAAGTCAAACTAAGCAAGCAACAAAAAGTCACCGTAAACGGTGCACAAGACATCTACCTGATCAT
>JAIZWN010000574.1 GCA_020443945.1 Candidatus Thiosymbion ectosymbiont of Robbea hypermnestra
CGCGTCATTCCGGCAGGGATTGCCGGAATCCAGGTGCCAGGGACGGCAAAACTAAAGAGGGGACTGAACGGTTACCACTCACTGTGGCTAGCTACGTATATAGGTCCCAAAAATTTGGTAGTGTTCTAACTTTGTTGTTTCCGGGATTCAGCGTATATACCCAGGGACAACAAAATTACAACACCACCAAAAATTCAAGGTGCCCGGTGTACCCGAGGCGGAAGCGAAGTTCGTTTCGGTGTGGAAGATCACCCCATGGGAAGGTTTTCCGACCCCAATGCATCGAAGGCATCCTTTAACACACTTTATGACGCACCGACCCCGAAGCCTTATCTGGAGCAAATGATACTCCTGAATTACTGTATCGCCGATGAAGTTGTTCCTTTCGTAGTCGCCGCCATTGATTTTCTCAATTCGTCCGGCAAAAACCGGGTTAGCATTCTCGACGTCGGCAGCTCCTATGGGATCAGTGCCGGCATGATAAAATACGATCCGATCTCTCCCGAATACCTCATTTGGTCGCAAAGGGAAAAACTCTGTGCAGGCTTGTTTATCGCGGCCCCCGTTGCCGGATTCAGGCAATTTCATGCGCATATGGCCGCGGTTGCGACGAAGAAAGAAGAGAGAAGGTAGGGTATGGAATGAAAACCAACCGCTGCTATTTTGGGGGGGTAAGTCAGCAGCAGATAGTCGTTACTTTTATGTATAGTTCCGGTTTCGCCCTGTATGGATTACTTGGCACGCTGATAATTATCTCAAACCACTAACGACAACAAGAGGATGAACACCGATGGCGATTACAGCCGCGTTGGTTAAGGAGCTGAGAGAACGCACCGGTGCCGGCATGATGGAGTGCAAAAAGGCGCTGGTGGACACCGCCGGCGACATCGAGGCCGCCATCGAGTCGATGCGTAAATCCGGGCAGGCCAAGGCCGCCAAGAAGGCGGGAAGGACCGCCGCCGAAGGGGTGGTGGTGATCGCCATCGCCCCGGACGCCAGGACCGGCATCCTGGTAGAGGTCAACTGCGAGACCGATTTCGTCGCCAAGGACGCGGGCTTTGCCGATTTCGCCGAGAAGGTCGCGGCGCGCGCCCTGACGAGCGCCGCGCCGGATGTCGAGGCCCTGGAGACCGAACCCCTGGAGGAAGGCGGCAATACCCCCATCGCCCAGGCCCGCGAGTCCCTGGTCGCCAAGCTCGGGGAGAATATCCGGGTGCGGCGCCTGGTCCGCTTCGACCAGGTGATGGGCGGGCTCTACAGCTACCGCCATGGCGTGCGCATCGGCGTGCTGGTAGAGCTTGCCGGGGGCGATGCCACCCTCGGCAAGGACATCGCCATGCACATCGCCGCCACCAACCCCCTCTGCGTGAGCGCCGACCAGGTGCCCGCCGCGACCCTGGAGAAAGAGAAGGAGATCTTCCGCGCCCAGGCCCTGGAGAGCGGCAAGCCCGAGAAAATCCTGGAAAAGATCGTCGAGGGACGGGTACGCAAATACCTGGAGGAGGTGACCCTGCTGGGCCAACCCTTCGTCAAGGACCCCGAGCTGACGATACAAAAGCTGCTCGCCCAGGCGGATGCGAAGGTCCTGCGTTTCGCCCGCTACGAGGTGGGCGAGGGGATCGAGAAGAGGCAGGAAAACTTTGCCGACGAGGTCATGGCCCAGGTCCGCGGCAACTAAGGGCTGTTGGCATTTTTTTGCCGCCAATGAACGCAAATTAAAATCCAGCGAGGCTTCACCGAACCTCCAATCGGACAGGATTTACAGGATTACACAGGATTTACAAGATTTTTGTATTTCCTGTTCCCATGCTCCAGCGTGGGAATGCAGTTATGTCGCTCCGGCGGCCAATGTTTCATGACGCTGGAGCGTCTAGATTTGCTCCCACGCTGGAGCGTGGGAGCCAGAGAAATCCAGCGAGGCTTCATCGAACCTCCAATCGGACAGGATTTACAGGATTACACAGGATTTACAAGATTTTTGTATTTCCTGTTAATCCTGAACATCTTGTTAATCCTGTACTATTAGCTAGCGAGACTAGACTTCGCCTTAAGCCCAAAATGAACGCAAATGCGATCAGATTTTAATTTGCGTTCATTTGCGGCTGAAAAACCATAGTAAAAGGTCCCGCATAGATTGAAGTGGACCCCAAAAATTGGACAGGTTGCTAAGTTAAGAGCTGCGAAGGGCGCAACCACAATGCAGAGGACTC
>JAIZWN010000575.1 GCA_020443945.1 Candidatus Thiosymbion ectosymbiont of Robbea hypermnestra
TGGTAACCGTTCAGTCCCCTCTTTAGTTTTGCCGTCCCTGGCACCTGGATTCCGGCAATCCCTGCCGGAATGACGCGGTGGGGGCTGAACGGTTACGGAGTCGTGGTTTTGGCTAGCTATGTATATAGGTCCCTAAATTTGGCTTGGGCTTCGCTAAGTACATACTTCCGACCAATTTTTCAAGGTGCCTTATACCCGAGTAGGGAAGGGTCACACCCATGCGTAAACCAGACGGCTATTTCAAGATCGCAGAGAACGGCTCGACGGTTAAAACGGAGGTCCTTGCGGGACTCACAACCTTTTTGACCATGAGTTATATCATCGTAGTCAATCCGGCCATCCTGTCCACGGATAACAGCGGTATTTCCTTTTCCGGGGCTTTGACGGCGACCGTACTGGTCAGCGCGGTATCGAGCATTCTGATGGGGCTCGTGGCCAACTTGCCTTACGCGCTCGCCCCCGGTATGGGAATCAATGCCTTTTTTACCTTCAGTATCGTCATCGGGATGGGCATACCCTGGCAAACGGCTTTAGGCGCTGTTTTCCTGTCCGGCATCGTATTTTTAATACTGACCATTACAAAAGTCAGAGAGCTCATTGTTTTAGCCATCCCCGAGTGTATCCGGTATGGGGTCGCCGCCGGTATCGGATTATTTCTGGCCTTGATCGGTCTCAAGCAGGCCGGTTTCGTAGCCCCTTCGCCGGCGACCCTGATAGAATTCGGGGGGTTCTCTCCTCAAGTCGTTCTATTTCTGATCGGGCTTTTCTTTACCCTTCATGTATCTTTCCCCGCTGCTGCAAATGATTCCCGCCTTCGCCACCTCGCCGGCCCTGGTGCTCGTCGGTTTCTTCCTGATAGGAAGCATGGCAAAGGTAAATTTCAATCAAGTCGATGAAGGAATTCCCGCCTTTCTGGCCCTGATACTGATTCCCTTTACCTACTCCATCACCCAGGGCATCAGCTGGGCCCTGATCGCCTATGTGTTATTGAAATTAATGCGGGGCAAGGCCCGCGAGATCCCCGTGACCATTTATTGGATAGCCGGTTTGGCCGGCGTCGTTTTACTGCTGATCTGACCGGGACATCCCCCGATCACGCGGCCCCGCCCGTTGTTTTCCAACCCCGATGGCTACATATTCGGCCATGAGTTCGGATCCGGAGGGGTAACCATGCTGAAACTGAGCGACATCCTGGTAGCGCACAAAGAGGTCGAGTCCTTCGACGACCTACTCCCCCTGGTGCGGGAAATTGCCCGTAGCGGGGAACGCTTCTTCCGCATGGATGTGACCCCACCCTACCCGGATACCCCCGAGGATTGGGAAGACCGGCTGGAGGCCGCCTTCAGCGGTCTGATCCGCTAGCGCATCCAGCGCATTGCGTCGACGCATCCGGGCAGAAACCATGAAACTGTACGATCGGAAAAACGCCCGACTCGGGGATACCGCCGCCGAATCGGTCATCAACCGTAGCGCCCAGGAGATCGCCCTGGAGTCCCACCTGCAAGCCCTGCAGGACAGATACCGGGAGCTGGCCCGGACCCCCAGCGCCCCCAACGAGATTGCCGACGGCAAATTGCAGATGGCCCGCACCCTGGTCAACCTGGAGCGCGGCGCGGAGGCCTGGCCCCTGGCCCGGGAGGCCCTCGATACCTTCATCCGTCTGGAAGACTTCGAATCCGCCGCCGACGCCTGCGACGTCCTCTTCCAATCCGACCAGCCCGACTCCCTGAGCGCCCTGGGCCAGGGCATCTGGCTCACCGTGACCTACCCCATGGACCCGGAGCTCTCCGTAGAGCTCCTGACCCACGTGGTGGACGAAACCCCGGACGACGCGGATGGCGCCGCCGTAGCCGCCACCACCGCCCTGTTCCTCGCCGACATCCGGGCCTCGGGCACGCAACGCGAAAACCTGATGTTCTTCGCGACCCAGATCCTGGGCACCGTCGCCCGGCGCCACAGCAATGTGGACGGCCAGGAGGCGCTGGACTCCTGGATGGAGCGACTCGAGCTCAAGGAACCGGGCAAATTCCTGGTGCGCCTGCGCAACGTGGTGGATGTCCTGGTCCAGGACAACTGGTGGTTCGACCGCGAGGCGCTCCAGGCCAGACTGCCGGTGAACTGAACGCCCGACCGTCATTCCGGCAATCCCTGCCGGAATGACGGCCTAGTGCCCCGTTTCACCTTATTTTTCGCTCTCAGCGCGGCGAGAAGTGGCCAGCCGCGAGGCGCGTGAGCGC
>JAIZWN010000576.1 GCA_020443945.1 Candidatus Thiosymbion ectosymbiont of Robbea hypermnestra
GGGGCGGGAACGGATAGGCCAAATCTAAGAACACGGGAAACCTGTCCTCTACTCTACTGTGAGAATTGAGAACGCCCTCGTAAGACACCACCCGCGCGTGGAGGTATTGGCTTGCGTCAGATCGCTATAATGAGGCGAAGCGTGCCCATCAAATCCGGCTATTCCTCCGGGAGTACCACCTGCCAGGCGACCAGGTTATGGATATCGGAAAAATACTTTCTCATCATGCCCGCTTCCGGCCCGATCATACGGCGTTGATCTGCGGCGACCAGCGGCTCACTTATCGCGAGCTGAACCGGAGCGTCAATCGGATCGCCCAGGCTATCCAGGCGGCGGGCATCCGCAAGGGCGACAAGGTGGCTATGCTCCTTCCCAACTGTCGGGAGCTCTGGGAGCTTTATTGGGCGATTGCCGCCTTGGGCGCCGTTTCCGTGCCCCTGAGCCCGCTTCTGCGGGGCAATGGCCTGCGCAATCCGCTCAATAATGCGGATACCGCTCTCCTGGTTACCACGGAGGCGGTAGCCGCTCACCTGGACCCGGTGTTCGAGGCATTACGGCTGCGTCCCCAGGATGTCTGGCTCATCGATACGGGGGATCACCCGCGCTACGATTCCTTGTACCGCCATAAGGACCGGGCCGCGGACGCGGAGCCCCCAAAGGCCCATATCCACCCCGAGGATCCCTACAACATCATTTACAGCAGCGGCACCACGGGTGAGCCCAAGGGCATCATGCACACCCACCGCGTCCGGGCGGCCTATATGACGCTGTTCGGCGGCTATTACCGGATGACCCCCGAGTGCGTGGTCCTGCACTCGGGCTCTATCGTCTTCAACGGTTCCTTTCTCACCACCATGCCGGTAATGTTTCTCGGCGGCACCTTCATTCTGCACGAGAGCTTCGACGCACAAGCCGTGGTCCGTACGATTGCGCAAGAGGGCGTGACCCACACCCTGCTGGTACCGTCGCAGATCCCGGCGCTCCTGGAGCACCCCGATTTCAACGGTGAGAAGAGCTCCTCACTGGAGATGATCCTCTCCGTGGGGGCCCCGTTACATCGGCAACACAAAGAGGAGATCGACCGTCGTTTCCCTGGGGTCTTCTATGAGCTGTACGGCTTGACCGAGGGCTTCGTGACCATTCTGGACAAGACGGATTTTCATAAGAAGCCGGGGTCGGTGGGCTGTCCACCGCCCTTCTTCGAGATGCGGATCCTGGACGACCAGGGCCGGGATTTACCGCCGGGGGAGGTGGGGGAAATCGTCGGCAAGGGTCCTATCCTGATGGCGGGCTACTACAAGGACCCGGTGCGCACGCAAGAGGCTATCCGGGACGGCTGGTTGTATACCGGCGATCTCGGCTATGCGGACGAGGACGGCTACCTGTTTCTGGTGGACCGCAAAAAGGATATGGTCATCAGCGGTGGGGTGAATATCTATCCCAAGGATGTGGAGGGCATCGTGATCGGACACCCCGCCGTCCAGGAGACGGCGGTCTTCGGCGTGCCGGACGCATCCTGGGGGGAGGCCCTGGTCGCGGCCGTGGTGTTGAAGCCGGCGAGTGGACCAGGGAAGGAGGATGAATTGAAATCCTGGGTCAACGCGCGCGTGGAGGCCCGCTTCCACAAGCTCCAGGCGGTTCATATCATGACGGACTTTCCGCGGAATGTGGCCGGCAAGACCCTGAAACGCGAGATCAGGAGGCACTATCTGGAAAGCCGGGGATAAGCCCCCGGCACCTCTACCGCACCGTGGCGATCAGCAGGATCACGAGCCCCACGACCAATGCGAGGGGCAGCACTACGGCCTGCCAGTCTCCTTTCTGCGCCCTGGGACCATGCTCCTGCCAGTGCCGGTAGGCCCGCCAGGCGTAAAAAACCATCATACCCATGACCGCGGCCGCGGCGATCTTCAGAAACAGATCCATCGGCTTATCTCCGGTTCGGCAATGAAAAACCCCGGCGCGGGGCCGGGGTCGGACGCGGGGTGCGCATCGCCGCCTTATTCATCGCCCATAATGCCCAGGATCTGGAGCAGGCTGATGAAGATATTGAAGATGCTCAGATACAACCCGTAGGTAGCCATGATGTAGTTGGTCTCGCCACCATGGATAATGCGGCTGGTATCGAACAGGATGAAGCCGCTCATGAGCAGGATGATGGCGCCGGAAACGGCCAGGGACAAAGCGGGCATAGCCAGAAAGATGTTCGCGATCGCCACGATGAAGACCACCATGACACCGGCGAACAGGAACCCGCCCATGAAGCTGAAATCCCGCTTGCTGGTCAGGGCATAACCGGAAAGACCCAGGAAGATCAGCCCGGTTCCGGCGAAGGCCGTCCCGATGATCTGGGGCCCCTTCGGCAGCGCGAGATACATGGTCAGGATAGCGCCGAGCCCGAATCCGAGCAGACCGGTAATCAGAAAGATCACGCCGATACCGGTGCTGGAGTCGGCGGTCCGGGGCAGCACGAACATACCCAGCACCACGGCCGCGATGACCGAGACCAGGTACATCCAGCTCGGCACCGCCAGCATGATGGACACACCGGCCATCAGGGCGCTGAAGACCAGGGTAGCGGAAAGCAGCAGATAGGTGTTTTTCAACACCTGGTTCGCGGCGACCGCGTGTCCGGCACCGCGTACGATGGTGGAATCGGTGTATGACATGGATCTTCTCACTCCTCGGTTGAAGTAGTTACCTCAGATCTCGATAAGGACCCCGGAAAACCCCACCCCTTGGCGCCCTCCGGCTTGCGGGCAACGCCCAGCGTCGATCCCTAACCTGAAAGCATACCGCAGCCGGGCCGAACTTCAAGCGGCCTGCCGTTGGTCTCGAGCCGCGCTTCCGGTATCCTTGTAGATGCCAATCTATCTGGGGACGACCGGCCCCGATACAAGAGGATACCGCTGACACCCCGAAGATAGTGTCCACTCTGCTACTTCCGGGATTCACCAGGGGGCATTGATATTTAGAGGCTGTCTAAAAACTCAAGCCATGCCGCGCGGTCCAGGTGAGCCGTGGTCCTACCAGGCTGGCTACGGCCGAAAGC
>JAIZWN010000577.1 GCA_020443945.1 Candidatus Thiosymbion ectosymbiont of Robbea hypermnestra
GCGGTGGCACCGGCAACGCCAAGAGCCGTCCGAGACCACGGCAGAATTCTTCGTGGCTTGGTGGCTTGGTGTGAGAATACCGAGTCGGCGCGGTCTACCGACAAGTGTATGGGTTTGCTGCGTTTGATTTTCGGGGGATTCGGTTAATTGAGAACGCCCCCTAGCGAGGCTTTGCCTTAAGACCACGAGGCGTGACCAACCGCACCAAAGAACCACCGATATACACGGATAAACACGAATTGTGATCTGTGTCTATCCGTGTACATCCGTGGTTCAAAGAATTTGCGATTCTCGCCCAACAAGAGACAGAACTGTTTTTGTGCAGCGCACCAACTCGACTCATTTGTAAAGATGCAGGTCCCTCAAGGAACCCTAGCCCGTCCCATGGCCCACCTCTACCTCTCCGCCGCTCACAAATCATCGGGCAAGACCACCGTTTCCATCGGATTGTGCCGCGAGCTGCGGCGTCTGGGCGCATCCGTTCAGCCCTTCAAGAAGGGGCCCGATTATATCGATCCCCTGTGGCTCGGTCAGGCGGCGGGCCGCGCCTGCCTCAATCTGGATTTCCACACCATGGAGCCAGGGGAGATCAGCGAGGGCTTCGCCCGCGCCTTGGCCGGCGCCGATGTGGGACTGCTCGAGGGCAATGTCGGTCTGTTCGATGCCGTGGATCTCCGGGGCAATCACAGCAACGCCGAGCTGGCCAAGCGCCTGCGCGCCCCCGTGGTTCTGGTGTTGGATGCCCAGGGTATGGGCCGGGGGATCGCGCCCCTGCTGCTGGGCTATCTGGCCTTCGATCCGGGGCTGGACATCGCCGGCGTCATCCTGAACAAGGTCGGCGGCGCGCGTCACGAGACTAACCTGCGCCGGGTGCTGGAGCACTACACGGACCTGCCGCTGCTGGGGGCCATCCAGCGGACGGATGAGATTCGCATCAGCGAGCGCCACCTGGGCCTGATGCCGAGCAACGAAGCCGCGGGGGCTAACGCCCAGATCGAGCGGATCCGGGGCCTGATCGCGGCGCAGGTGGATGTCCCCAGGGTATGGGAAATCGCCCGCTCGGCCCCCTTGCCGGCGGCGGTTCCGGCCGCGAGCCCGGCGGCGCCGGCCGCGGGGGAGCCGGTGCGTATCGCCATCGCGCGGGACGCCGCCTTCGGCTTCTATTACCCGGACGACCTCGCCGCCCTGACCCGCGCCGGGGCGGAGCTGATCGACTTCAGCCCGGTACGGGACCCACAGCCGCCCGAGGCGGACGGGCTCTTCATCGGGGGCGGGTTTCCGGAATTTCGTCTGCGCGAGCTCTCTGAAAATCGCTCCATGCGCGCGGCGGTCCGGGACTTCGTGGCGTCCGGGGGCGCCGTGTACGCCGAATGCGGCGGCCTCATGTACCTGTGCCGCGCGCTGCACTGGGGTGAGCGGCAGGGCGACCTATGCGGGGTCCTGAACGCCGACGTGGTCATGCACGAGCGGCCGCAAGGCAGGGGCTATGTCCGGCTGCGCGAGACGCCGGCCTTTCCCTGGCCGGGCGCCCCGGCCGAGGCGCGCGAGATCAAGGCCCACGAATTTCACCACTCGGCCATCCCGAACCCGGATCCCGCCTGGACCTTCGGCTACCGGGTCCTGCGCGGCCAGGGAATCGACGGCAGGCATGACGCCGTGGTGCATAAAAACCTGGTGGCCGCCTACAGCCATCTGCGCGACGTCGGGGGAAACGGTTGGGCCGGGCGCTTCGTCGCGCAGGTCCGCGCCTGTCGCCGTTGACTCCACTTCCCGTCCTACGGTGCTGCATCAGAACCACGGATGAACACGGATAAACGCGGATTGCGATCTGTGTCTGTCTCCGTGGTTCTTTGGTGCGGTTCGTTTGAAAACACCCGCTGGAGCTTGGGAACGAACGGAGATTTCTTATGGGAAATGATCGTCGGCACCGGGAGCAGATATCGGCGGTTTCTGCAAGTTGCCATCCCTGGCGTCTGGATTCCGGCAATCCCTGCCGGAACGACGGTGGGGTGGTAAAGGCAACGCTGAGAACCACCCTACCTGGGCGGAAGACGGCGGAGTGGAAGCCCGCCGATTTTAACGGACCTGGTGCCACTTTGGATGCGGACCAGCTACACTGCGCCATCCTGTCAGTACACGCCGAAACAACCATGCCGTCATTCCGGCAGCACTGCCGATCCCCGGCAAGGGCCGACCGGCAATGCCCATCGCTGAGACCCAATCAGCGGCACCGCTCCACTGGTACACTTCCAAACAACCATGCCGTCATTCCGGCAGGGAGTGCCGGAACCTAGGGGGTGTTCTCAATTCTCACACAAAGACACCAAGCCACAAAGGGATCGTGGGTCATGGGTAAGGCGCCGGTT
>JAIZWN010000578.1 GCA_020443945.1 Candidatus Thiosymbion ectosymbiont of Robbea hypermnestra
GTGATCTATAGGATGATAGGACAGGCAAAGCCTAGCGTGGTCTCGCGCCCCATCCTACAGATTTTAGGACTACCCAGGCTTTTAACTTAATGGCATTGGCATATTACCAACAGTAAAAAAATCCTGTTCATCCTGAAAATCCTGTTAATCCTGTACGATTGGAAGACAGCACGAACCACGAAGAATGGCTCGACCTGTCAGTGGTGGTGCCGTAACTTTGTTATCCTTGGCGATATACACTGAATCCCGGAAACAACAAAGTTAGAACACTACCCAGGCTGGCTAGGGCCCAAAGCCCCTCGCCCCTGGCGGGAGAGGGGTTGGGGAGAGGGGGAATCGATGGCTTCACTTCGAGATCCCCTCGAGTCGATCCGCGATCAATCTGGCAACATATCTTGAGCCATTGTCATTGAAGTGGACGGGATCATACAGATAGGAATTGCTCCGTGGAACCTCCTTCGCCAGGTCTATCACCAATACATGATTGGCGCTCCCGACTTCCCTGACAATTTCATTCATGTGAACATAAAGACTCCTGTATTTCTGATACGCAATACCGAGGTCCTCCATCGGTTTCATGTGTTTTATAATTATGCTGTCCGGGTTTTCCTTGAATCTGTTGGCCTGGGTCATCAATACGGGGATGATTCCATAGGCCCTGGAAACATTTATAAATGCCTGTAAATTCCCCGCGAACAGTTCAAATATGTTCCGTTCATCGATGGCTAATCTTTTGCCTCTCGAATGAGCGAACTCATCGGTCTCATCGACCGGGTTCCAGTATTTTGCCTTTACGATGCGTGCTCCGAAGTATAGGCGTGGCACTATCTTTCTTACTATATCCTTCATGTTTCCGGCAAGGGTACGGTGTTTATTCGTAATCAACAGGGAACGGCTGGTATTTTCATTCCAGTAAGTGTTGTCGTGCATCAATGTGGCCAGGTCGTTGATATTGTGCATCATAACAACGATGTCGGGATTCAGCGCCAACCCCTTGTTCAAGAGAATATTCATCGAGTGCATGGAGTGATTTCCGTCCACACCGCTATTGATGGAATTTATTTTCTTTCCGCTTTCTTCCAATAATCTTCCCGCCAGGTAGGGAAATCTGTTTTCCTCGCCCACATATTTGCATTCGGTCGTGGAACCGCCGAGAAAAAGAATGGTGATATCCGGTTGCTCATGTATTCTTGACGGAGTTATATAGCCATCCTCGTCGGTTTCAAATCTGAACGCCTTTTTCTCTAAGGTATCCACGCTCCTCAAATGGCTATCGGCGGGGGTAGCGATTTGAATCGTCGAAGGCAGCGACTCTCGCAATCTGATATTTCTGACTCCCGTTGCCGCCGACTTTACCAGGATTACCGGCGGCTTTTGCTCTACGAGGGATAAGATCATCTCGGCTGCGAAAACGGCAAAAAATAAGAACACAATAACAATCAGGATCAGCGTCTTCGTGGGGTGTTTTTCAAATCGATGAGGTTTCATTCACATATCCCGTAACCCAATGCCATTAAGTTAAGCCGTCATTCCGGCTGGGACGCCGGAATCTAGTGCCCCGTTTCACCTTATTTTTCGCTCTCAGCGCGGCGAGAAGCGGCCAGCCGCGAGGCGCGTGAGCGCAGGA
>JAIZWN010000579.1 GCA_020443945.1 Candidatus Thiosymbion ectosymbiont of Robbea hypermnestra
GGTGCTTTCCTCTCGCCTGGGCGCGGTTGGGAGGGCTCTGAGGGTGAAAAATAAGGTGAAACGGGGCACTAGTAGCCGGTAACCGGTAGCTGTTCTTCCCTCAATCCATGGTCAGCACCAGCTTGCCCTGGGTGTGGCCTTCCTCGATGCGGCGATGGGCCTCGGCGACCTCCGCGAGGGGGAAGGTTTCGGAGACCTGGATGCGGAGCTCGCCGTCGTCGATCCACTGGGCGCAACGGCGCAGGATTTCCCCCTGGTGCGCGCGCGCCTCGGGGAGCTCGCGCAGGAGGGGCGTCAGCATCAGCTCGAAGCCGATGCGCAGGTTGCGGTTGCGTACCTCCTTCCAGTCCTGATCCGGCGCCGGCTGCAGGATGGTGACCAGGTCGCCGTAGTGGGCCATGGCCGGTATGGTTCGGGCCAGAACCTCCGGACCCACGGTATCGAGCGCCACGTCCACGCCCCGGCCCCCGGTCCAATCCATAACCGCCTCCACCAGATCTTCCTGCTTGTAATCGATCGTGCGGTCGGCGCCGAGCGACCGCGCCAGCTCCGCCTTCCGGGGGCCGCTGACCGTGGTGCAGACCTTGGCCCCGGCCAACCGCGCCAGTTGGATCGCCACATGCCCGACCCCCCCGGCGCCGGCGTGCACCAACACGGTCTTCACGGTCTTCACGGTCTTGTCCGCGGTGAGGCCGGCCCGGTCGTAGAGGGCCTCCCAGGCCGCGATCAGGACCAAAGGGGCCGCGGCGGCCTGGACGAAATCCAGGTTGCGGGGTTTAGGCTGGGCGATGGCCTCGTCCACCAGGGCATACTCCGCGTAATTACCCGCGGGTCCGCCGAGTCCGCCATGACAAAACCAGACCGGATCGCCGGGCCGGAAGCGCGAAACCTGGTCGCCGACGGCCTCCACCACCCCGGCGCCGTCACAGCCCAGCACCGCCGGCAGACCGTCCGGCGCCATCACCCCCCGCGCGCGGATTTTGGCGTCGACGGGGTTGACGCCCGCCGCGCGCAGGCGCACCAGGAGCTCGGTCGGTGTGGCCGGCGCCGGTGTCGCCCGTTCGGTCAGGGTCAGGACCGAAGGCCCGCCGGTCTCGCGCATTTCGATGACTTTCATTTTGTTACCTCCGTCGCCTATGCTTGCGGATATCGCTCTGTCGAACAGTCGAAATAATGACGTCGTGGGGTGCTATCCGGCAACCCTGAAACAACCCGATCCGGGGGAGGAATCATGCAAATCGAACATTGGGACGAGGCCCGTGACGGCGAGCTCACCGAGGCCAACATGCGCCGTAAGCTGGAGGCCCGAGGCTACCGGGTCAGCAGATACCTCTACCCACCGGGGACCTATTTCCCGGAACACGACCACCCGGTCGACAAGATCGACGGGGTCCTCTCGGGACGCTTCCGCATGGTCCTGGAAGGAGCCAGCCTGGTGTTGGAGGCAGGCGACATCCTGGCGGTCCCCAAACACGCCCAGCACAGCGCGGAGGTGATCGGGGACCGGCCCGTAGTCAGCCTGGACGCGGTGCGGGCCGCCTGATCGACCAAGGCGTCTTATGAGACCGCCTGGAGACTCGAGCCACACGGATGGCGACCCAGGTCGGCTCTGTTCCTTCAAGGCCCTCCCCTTCAGGAAAGGCGTCGCCTTTGCGACACCCTCCCTTCGAGAAGGGCCTTTGGTGAAGTGAGGAAGAGGCGGGATACCGGCAGCCGCTCTCAGCCAGACGAGCCCGTCTGGGTGGTTGCCTTGAGCGCCTGCCGGCGGGCGTGGAGCGTGGGCTCGGTGTAGCCGTTGGGGATTTCCTGGCCCTTGAAGATCAGATCCTGGGCCGCCTGGAAGGCGACGCCGTCAAAATCCGGCGCCATCGGCCGATAGAGGGGATCGGCGGCGTTCTGCCCGTCCACCACCTTGGCCATGCGCTCGAGGGTCCCCAACACCTGATCCTTGTCCACGATGCCGTGGCGCAGCCAGTTAGCGACGTGCTGGCTGGAGATGCGCAGGGTGGCCCGGTCTTCCATGAGGCCGATGTCGCTGATGTCCGGCACCTTGGAACAGCCGACCCCCTGGTCGATCCAGCGCACCACATAACCCAGGATGCCCTGGCAGTTGTTGTCCAATTCCTGCTGGATCTCCGTCGGGGTCCAGCCCGGCGCGGCGACGACGGGGAATTGGAGGATGGTGTCCAGCGCGGCGCGACGGCCGCCGGCGGTCAGCTCCACCTGGCGCGCCGCCACATCGACCTGGTGGTAGTGCATGGCATGCAGGGTCGCCGCGGTGGGGGACGGCACCCAGGCGCAGTTGGCGCCGGCCTGGGGATGGACCTGCTTGGTCTCGACCATGGCGCGCATCTCGTCCGGCATGGTCCACATGCCCTTACCGATCTGGGCCCGTCCGCGCAGACCACAGGCCAGGCCGACATCCACGTTCCAATCCTCATAGGCCAGCAGCCAGGGGCTGGTCTTCATGTCGCCCTTGCGCAGCATGGGGCCCGCCTCCATGGCGGTGTGCATCTCGTCGCCGGTGCGGTCCAGGAACCCGGTGTTGATGAAGATGACGCGCTCGGCGGCGGCCCGGATGCACTCCTTGAGGTTGACCGTGGTGCGCCGCTCCTCGTCCATGATGCCGACCTTGATGGTATTGCGGGCGAGCCCCAGGGCGTCCTCGACGCGGGCAAAGAGATCCACCGTCAGGGCGACCTCCTCGGGGCCGTGCATCTTGGGCTTGACGATATAGACGCTCCCGGTCCGGGAATTCTTGCAGGCGCCGAGCCCCTTCAGGTCATGCATGGCGGCCAGGACGGTCACCATGGCGTCCAGCATACCCTCGAACACCTCTTCGCCGGCGGCCGTAAGCACCGCGTCGTTGGTCATGAGATGACCCACGTTGCGCACCAGCATCAGGCTGCGTCCGGGGAGGGTGAGCGCGGAGCCGTCCGGCGCCGTGAAGCCGCGGTCTGGATCGAGCGTCCGCTCCACGAACCTGCCCCCCTTCTCGAACCCCGCCTTGAGGCTGCCGTTCATGAGACCGAGCCAGTTCCGATAGACCCCGACCTTGTCCTCGGTATCCACGGCGGCCACCGAGTCCTCGCAATCCTGAATAGTGGTCACCGCCGCCTCCAGGACCAGATCCTTCACCCCCGCCGGGCTGGCCTTGCCCACCGGATGCTTCGGGTCGATCTGGAGCTCGAGGTGCAGGCCATTGTGGACCAGCAGAACCGACTCGAGACCCCCCGGACCCGCGCGGTACCCGGCGAAGGCGTCGGCATCCACGAGCGAGGTTTCACCGCCCCCGGCCAGGGCGACAACCAGCCGACCATCCGTTACCCGGTAGCCGGTGGCCTCCGCGTAACGCCCCTTAGCCAGCGGGACCGTCCGGTCGAGAAAATCATTGGCATAGGCGACCACCCTGGCACCGCGCACCGGATTATAGGCGCTGCCGCGCTCCGCCCCCCCATCCTCGGGCAAAACATCGGTCCCATAGAGGGCGTCGTACAGGCTGCCCCAGCGGGCATTGGCGGCATTCAACGCATACCGCGGGATACTCACGGGGACCACGAGCTGGGGCCCCGCGGTCCGGGCGATCTCCGCGTCGACCTTCTCGGTGCCGATGGTGAAATCCGCGCCCTCGGGGACCAGATAACCGATCTCCTCCAGAAAGGCGCGATAGGCCGCGGGGTCCGCGGCGGGGCCCGGATTTTGCCGATGCCACTCGTCGATGCGGGCCTGGAGGGCATCGCGTTTGGTCAAGAGCGCCCGGTTGCGTGGCGCCAGATCCCGGACGATCTCCCCGAAAGAGATCCAGAACCCGTCCGGATCGACCCCGGTGCCGGGGGCGATTTCATCCTTCACCAGGTCATAGAGGGGTTTGGCGACGCGCAGGCCGCCCACATCAATGCGTTCGATCATAGTGCTGTCCGTTCCGTTCAGGAATTTGGTGTTGTCGGCAAGAACCGGAAATGGTATCGGAAAGAGAGGCGGGTGTCCCTTTGTTCGCGCACCTTTCAATCCGCAGATTTCGCGGATTCCCCCGGATTATTTCGTTTTTAATCCGTGACAATCCGCGAAATCCGCGGATCAAATCGAACCCGCACGGTCTGCTCAAGACCCCAGCTTCTCTTTCAGCAAGGCGTTGACCTGCTGGGGATTGGCCTTGCCCTTGGTGGCCTTCATCACCTGGCCGACGAAGAAGCCGAACACCTTATCCTTGCCGCCGCGGTACTGTTCCACCTGCGCCGGGTTGGCCGCCAGGATATCCTCGATCACCGCCTCGATAGCCCCCACGTCGGTAATCTGCTTCAGACCCCGCGCCGCGATGATGGCGTCCGCGTCGCCCTCGCCGTTCCAGATGGCCTCGAACACCTGCTTGGCGAGCTTGCCGGAGATGGTCCGATCCCGGATGCGCCGGATGAGCCCCGCCAGCATATGGGCATCGACGGGGCTCTCCCCGATCTCCAGGCCGGCCCTGTTCAGGGCCGCCGCCAGCTCGCCGTTGACCCAGTTGGCCGCCAGCTTGGGATCGCCCGTCCCCGCGGCTACGCATTCATAGTAATCCCCCAGATCTCGGCTCGCGGTCAGCAGGTCGGCATCGTAATCGGAGAGGCCATATTGATCCCGGAACCGTCGATGCCGGGCGTCCGGGAGCTCCGGCATCCCGCGGGTCGCCCGCGCGACAAAATCCGCGTCGATGACCAGGGGCAACAGATCCGGGTCCGGGAAATAGCGGTAATCGTTCGCCTCCTCCTTGGTGCGCATGGCGCGGGTCTCGTCCCGGTCCGCGTCATACAGCCGGGTCTCCTGGACCACCCGACCGCCGCCCTCGATAACATCGATCTGGCGCGCGACCTCGAACCGGATAGCACGGTCCAGAAAGCGGAAGGAATTGATATTCTTGATCTCGGTACGGGTACCCAGAGTCTCCTCGCCCAGCGGGCGCACCGAGACATTGGCATCCACCCGGAAAGAACCCTCCTGCATATTGCCATCGCTGACCCCGATCCAGCGCACAATGCGATGGAGCTTCCGGGCATAGGCCACCGCCTCCTCCGGCGAACGCAGATCCGGCTCGGAGACAATCTCCAGCAACGGGGTGCCGGCCCGGTTCAGGTCGATGCCCGTCAGGCCATGAAAATCCTCATGCAGGGACTTGCCCGCATCCTCCTCCAGATGGGCGCGGGTGACGCCGACCTCCTTGACCGCCCCGTCATCCAGCCGGATCCGCACCCGCCCCCGGCCCACCACCGGCCGCTCGTACTGGCTGATCTGGTAACCCTTGGGCAGATCCGGGTAAAAATAATTCTTGCGCGCGAAAACCGAACGCTCCGCGATCTCGGCCTCGATCGCCGTGCCGAAGCGCACCGCCAGAATCACGGCCCCCTCGTTGAGCACCGGCAAGACACCGGGCAACCCCAGGTCCACCGCGCAGGCCTGGGTATTGGGCGCGGCGCCGAAATCGGTAGGCGCCCCGGAAAAGATCTTGGAACGGGTGGCCAGCTGGGTGTGGATCTCCAACCCGATAACGGTTTCCCATTGCATCGTTCGCACCTGGTCAAAAATTCAGTACCTGAAACCAGTACACCCGCGCGCAAATAACGGAAACATGGCCCATAACCAGAGACCTTGCCAGCCGGTGATCAGCTACTTGGGAGCAAACCAATCATCCGGCCGCCATTCCGGCAGGGAGTGCCGGAATCTGCCGACGCCAGGGATGGCAAACGGAAGGATTCATGTAGATTCGTGTCTGCCTTCGTGGTTCTTGCTTCCAGTAATTGCGCGCAGCCATACCAGAACCGCAAAAGTATATTTGAACCGCAAAGGCACCAAAGGCGCAAAGGTTTGTTTCTTAGCGACCGCCTTTTCAAACAGTCTCCTTTTCAGGCCCCGGTTCTCGATCAGGTGACGATAGTAGCCGCGGACATGCCGGCGGATCACCACCGTGACCGTTTTGGCGCTCACATCAATTCCGGCAACCTTCCTGACTCGTTCCTCATCAGCAGAAAATCCAGTGGGATCGTGACCGGGTTCCCCGACCCTGCACCCTCGCCTGCCGACCTTGTATACGCAGGCTCAAGAGTACGGCTCACGGCCTCGGATACTCTCCGGCATGGGCGAAGCGGGCGGGGAACCGCTCCGTCCGTGCAGGCTCGTGGCCTTAAGGATGGGACGGCTTCCCCAGGTACTCTCCAGCAAGTTCTTTTTCTTGGCATTTCCTTGGAAACAGAACATACATCGGAGCCGGACATGCGCGTTGCCGACAAATACCTCAACCCCTTCACCGACTTTGGTTTCAAGAAACTCTTCGGCATCGCGCCGAACTAAGACCCGCTGACATCTACCTCGAATTACCGTCCTGATGGAAGGTAGTGTTGTAGTTTTGTGATCTGTGATGCTTGAATCCGCAGATTACGCAGATTCTCGCCGATGAAAAAATGCGGT
>JAIZWN010000580.1 GCA_020443945.1 Candidatus Thiosymbion ectosymbiont of Robbea hypermnestra
GGTGCTTTCCTCTCGCCTGGGCGCGGTTGGGAGGGCTCTGAGGGTGAAAAATAAGGTGAAACGGGGCACTAGTAGCCCATTTCACTTTCTATTCGGAAAGAACATACGGGAATACCGCTCTTGTCTGACGCTATGACTGCCGCCAAAGTCGCCGAGTACAACCGCACTGCGGCATCCTATCTGCAATACCCGCCCGACCCCAGGCTGAGTACATTGGCCATCGCCTGGTATCGGAAGTCGCTTGCCATCGCGCCGAACTCCATCGACACCTATCTGGCGCTGGCCAAAGCCTATCATCAGCATGGCCAAATGAAGCCCGCCTTGCAGTGCTGTAACCGGGCATTAGCGATACAACCCGAATCGCTTATCGCGCGCTACTATCGCTGTCTATTACAACTACCGATACTCTATCGACAGCAAGAGGAATACGCCAATACCCGCCGCGCCTATCGACAAGAACTCTTTGAGTTATCCGAAATTGTCCGGCATAGCACACCGCGGGCCATCGAGCCGCTGGCGCAAGCCGTCGGCACGGTCAACCCTTTTTACCTCATCTATCAAGGGCAGAATGATGTCGAATTACAGCGCCGCTATGGACAACTGATTGCTCATATTATGGCCGTTTGTTACCCACAATGGGCGCAGGCTCCTCAAGTGACGCCACCCGCACCCCATGAGGCCATACGCGTCGGTATTGTGTTTGGGCATTTCCATCGACATTCGGTGTGGAAGGTGATCGTCAAGGGGTGGCTCACACAGCTGAACCCTGACCGATTCGAGCTATTCGGTTACTCCCTGGGAGAGAAACAGGATCAGGAAACCGACATCGCCCGGGCCTGTTTAACCAAGTTTGTCAGCGGAACCCATGCCATTGAGCAATGGTGTCGGCTTATCCAGGCGGATCAGCCGCACATCCTTTTGTATCCTGAAGCCAGCATGAATACGCTTGCCATCCGCCTATCGGCTTTGCGTCTGGCGCCCGTTCAATGTACAACTTGGGGAACCTATGTCACCAGCGGACTACCGACACTGGATTACTGTTTGAGCGGTTCTTCAATGGAACCCGATAATGCCGAGCAACACTACACGGAAAAGTTGATTTGCTTACCGAATCTATCCATCTATTATACACCGCCTGAAATCGAGTTGGCGCCATTGCAACGCCCGGATTTCGGTTTGAGAAACTCAGCCGTCATCTATCTGTGTGTGCAGTCATTATTTAAGTATTTACTCCGATATGATTGGATTTTTCCGCGCATTGCCCAGGCGGTCGCTGACTGTCAGTTCGTTTTCTTGAAACACAAGACCTCGGAACCACTGACCAGAATCTTTACCACTCGCTTGCAGCACGCGTTTTCCGCCGCTGGGCTCGATATGAATGGGTATGTTGTCATGCTGCCGGCCTTGACGGATGCCGCTTACCATCGTTTGCACGATCTCGCCGATGTGTTCCTCGACTCGCTGGAAACCGCCGGTACCACAACAACGCTGGAAGCCATAACCTACGATCTCCCTGTTGTAACGAGTCCTGGTGAGTTTCTGCGAGGCCGAGTGGGCTATGGCACCCTACAGCGGATCGATTGCACGCAAACCATTGCCCGCTCGATCGATGAGTATATTGCCATCGCCAGCCGCCTTGGTAAGGAG
The DNA here is from genome assembly GCA_020443945.1 of Candidatus Thiosymbion ectosymbiont of Robbea hypermnestra. Taxonomy (GTDB): domain Bacteria; phylum Pseudomonadota; class Gammaproteobacteria; order Chromatiales; family Chromatiaceae; genus Thiosymbion; species Thiosymbion ectosymbiont_B. Next base: position 1,648 of record JAIZWN010000580.1, read on the forward strand.
GCGTCGTGGCGACAAGGGCTACGGACGCGGATAGCCGAAAACAAACATAAACTGTATCGGGATGCAAGCTGTATAGAAGCCTTAGAAGCCACCCTGTCAACGCTTGTCCATACCCAAACACAATGCCATTAAGTTTGAGCGTTACCGGCACCGCGTAGGATGGGCAAAGCAAGCGCCCGGCAGGGATCTCGATGATTTCAACTATTGCGCAAAACTGCATAAACCTTGGCGCCTTACCAAGATGCACAAAGCGAAGCGTGCCCATCAATCGATGGGAACCTCTTAACCGAATGTTGGGCACGGGCCATCCCTGGCCCTTTGCCCAACCTACGAGTCTTGACTTAATGGCATTGGGTTAAGGGCGCCTTGAAAAATCCGATTTTCGTCAACGGCGCGTTTGATCATCAAGGCGCCCATAACAAAAAGAGCGCTCTGATAACAGGTGTCAGTGGGTTTTTGGGGCGGGTTTTATGCCACCAACTAATACGTGAGGGATATGCGGTTACGGGAATCGATAAGACGCCGCCGATACCCGCGACACAGTTGGCATTGCCACAAAACTTTATTCAACGGGATCTACTGCATCCACACCAAATAGCGTTTCAGGCCTTCGATTTTATTTACCATCTGGCCGGTGCGGCATCGGCGCTCCAGTCCATCGAAACGCCTGAACAAGATTTTGTCCAGAATCTGACGATAACCTTTCGTTTGCTGGATGCGCTTCGCGCATGCGCATGGCAGGGTCGATTTGTCTATGTCTCGACGGCAGCCGTTTATGGTGAAGCACAGCAAATACCCGTCACCGAAGAAGCGCCTACTCGGCCCATTTCTCCTTATGGGGCAAGTAAGTTGGCCTGTGAAAATTATGTACGCGTTTTCTCACAGTGTTATGGCTTTCGCGCCGTAATCGCACGTATATTCTCGTTATACGGTCCAAGACAAGAAAGGCAAGTCATTTTTGATATATTGCGAAAAATGCTTCTCTCCGAAACCACCATTGAATTGTTTGGATATGGTTGCGAGGTCCGTGATTTTATTCATGTCGCCGATGCAGTCAATGCTTTATTCTTACTATCAAAACACACCACGGTCGACGCGCCGATATTCAATATATGCTCTGCCACCGGTATTACTATCCGCGAGTTGGCCGAGAAGCTCGCAAGTATCGCGAATCAAAACCCGGAACGGATTATCTTTACAGGTTACAGCAAAAACGGCGATCCAGCGCGTTGGATCGGCTGCAATAAGAAAATTCGTCACATCGGATTTGATTTGCAGTATTCTTTATCGAGCGGACTTATCGATACGTTAAATTGGTTTCGCCGGCACTATATCCCGGTTCACGCACTGACGAAATGATGACCAAGGCCTCCAAATAGGCACTCGAGGGCGATTGTTGGTTGGCCTCTTGCCACATCGGAAGCTCCGATTGTAAAATGCGCATGGCAATAACCTACATGAGTACCTGTCAGGTCCCGTGTGATTATATACCGAGAAGGCGCTACAGGTTATCCGTGGCCCACGGGATTGTGCGGCGGATTCAGGCTGAAGCAGAAGAGAAAAGCCAATCATGAACAAAGACATACCTTCCTTCGCCACCATGCTCCGCTTGGGGCGTGTAATGGATTGGATTGCTTCCCGTAAGGCAGCCAAGGTTGGTGACAATCACACGGAACCTGACGAGTACCGAGGTATGCCTCTGACAATAACTGATACGATATGCCGTGGTAACGATCTGGTGTTTTCAGATATTGAGGGCGAAGTTGTGATGATGAGCATTGAAAAAGGCAACTACTATTGCCTGAATGAAGTAGGTAGCCGTATTTGGCAACTCATCGAGCAACCAACCACCCTGGCTGACGTGTGCCACGAGCTACAGGAAGATTTTCAAGTGGAACCGGCTGCCTGCGAACAGGAGGTGTTCAAATTCGCAGAAAAGATGGTGACGGCAGGATTGATCGAGGTACAAAGCAGAGCAGTATGACAAGGCTTGCCTTATTGATTGATACCATTGGTATATGCTGACAAACCTCCTCAATTCCACGATTGAGAACCCAAGCCTGATATGTTTCTTCGCAATTTATCGTGAACGCACCGTCCGCATAGGAAATGCCGGCTAGCCCCTTTCCTCCCTTCCCTGGAGGTGAAGAAACGGGTCTGTTCCCGTCCTCCTGTGCGTTTCTAATCTGAAATGTCGGAATGTCGGGAACCGAGTATTCCCGTCAAGACCGAAAAAAGTTCTTCAAGGTCGGAAGGAACACGGTATGAATCAATATCTTTCGATACCAGTTTTTCCTTTCTGTCGAGCTTGCCGAATTTCCATAAATCTCCGACCGTAACCGCTCCGTATATGGAGGCATCGCTTTCTTCGATATACTTGTCAGCCGCAATCAGTTCCACGGCCAGCTGGCTGAATCCTTTTTCCATATCTGCTTTCTTGGCTTCGATAACTATCAAACTGATCTTTGATCTTACAAAATAATCAATATTTCCTTTAAGCTGATTACTGACGTATAGAGGGTATTCTATATCGATATCTATTTCAATATGATCCATCAGTTCCAGCAGAAGCGGGGCAACCAGAACTTCCCGTTTTGCCGTTTCCGAGTTGAGTGAGATATGAGGTAGCTTTTTATAGAAAGTATTTTTCAATTTTTCCAGCGAACCTTTGAGGGGATGTACGGGAAGATCGATCTTTTTCAGCCGGAACCGGTAGCCGAACTCGGCAACAATCTCTTTGGTAGGATTACTCAGTTCGAAATAATCGGAAAAAGTATATGATTTTCCTTCTTCAAGTATCGGTTTTCTCATAAATCACCCGTCAGCTTTTTGAATCGCAACCAAATCTCTATTAGCTCGCATCGGATACGGCTTGTGCCGGAGTCAATGCCATTAAGTTAAGCCGTCATTCCGGCTTGGACGCCGGAATTTGCCGGCGCCAGGGATGGGTGTGAGCCGCAGGTACCGTCGGCTCAGTCGCAAACGGTGCCGCTCGTTGACCAGGAGT
>JAIZWN010000581.1 GCA_020443945.1 Candidatus Thiosymbion ectosymbiont of Robbea hypermnestra
TGCAAAAGTTGGACCTCACAGGTTTCTGTGACTGGCCATCCCTGGCACCGGCAGGTTCCGGCACTCCCTGCCGGAATGACGGCCGACGGGCGCCTTACCCATGACCCACGATCCCTTTGTGGCCTGGTGTCTTTGTGTGAGAATTGAGAACGCCCCCTAGGCTCCATGGTCTGTGCCTGCGGAGCCGGCGGTCCCAGCTGCGCTTGTTCCCACGTTCCGACGTGGGAAGGAAGTCCTGTCCGCTCCAGCGGACTGTAGGTTCCGGCGGAGCTTGGGCGTTGGCCGAGGTCTGCCCGGTTGCTGAGCAACACTGGAGCGTCGAGATTTGCTCCCATCCCCCGGAAGCGGAGCGAACCTGGATGGCCGGAGGTTGCCATCACGCCGGTCGCTACCCCCAGGCCCAAAGCCCCTCTCCCTGGCTGGAGGGAGAGGGGTGGCAGGGAGAGGGGGATTTCGATTCGCGGGTCGCAAAGGCCCGGGGATGGGCCTTTGCGATTCCCTCCTCAGGGCTCAGGGAGAGACGCGATGGCGCGGGGAACCCAGCCCCCGCTCAGTATCCCCCCTTGCGCGCCACGAAGGGCAAACCGGCGATCTTGTTGCCCTGTTTGCTCGGCGCCCGCGGGAAAAGCCTGTAAAGATCCTTACTGCTGATTTTCTTGCCCCAGCGTTTGCCCATGTCCTTATTGATCTGGCGCTCCATGGGCTGGTTGCCGTTGTTGTTCAGGTACTCGTCGCGCAGGTACTCCAGCACGTCCCAGTGCTCCTGCGTCAACTCATCGATGTCCTCCTGGACGGCCAGCACCTCGGCAACCTCCCGGTTCCAGTCCTGGAGATTGACGAGATTACCGTTCCCGTCGGTTTCGATTGTTTTGCCGTTGATTTCGATAGGCATGGGTTGCTCCTCTCGTTTTGATCCACCTTGTGTCTTGGGGCGGAGAACAGCGCGAAAAGCGCGCAACATAAATCAAAGCCGCGTGATTTTATGGAATTGCCAGGCATTCGTCACCCGGTCGGCCTCAGGTCGTCTTGCCGACCGCCTCTATGCCCTTGTGCGGAATGAAGATGCCGCAACCCATCCGGCGATGGGGGCCCAGACCCTTCTGTTGCAGGCGTACCGATTCTGCCGGCGTCAGGTCCGACAGCATGAGGCTGCGGGTGCGGAGTATTCCCGCCGGCCTGGACAGGGGGGTCGTCTTGCCGCACAGGGCCTTGCGTATGCCGATGTCCTGAGCGCGCAATGCCTGGGCCGCCCAGGTAAGGAAATCCGCCTCGGTACCGTCCGGAACGGCGGCCACATAGCGCGCGAAGAGGGTGGTTTCCTTACTCAGCCGACGGATCTTCCCGGAGCCGATGGTCAGGGAACAGCCGGAGATATCCAGGGTCGCGCCCGCCAGTTCTCCCAGGAGTGTATCCGCGCGTTGCCTGGGCGCCCGGATGGTGAGCTTGGTGCGCCTGGACAGGATCAGGTACCGGTCCGTGCCGTGGTCGGGTCGCTCCCAGCCGTTCTGGGAGCCCGCCATGTGGATCGTATGCACCCCGACCCCGTACTCATCCTCCGCGATCCAGGGCGCGGCCCGTTGCAGCGCGGCGGACAGGGCATAGGCATGGTCCACGGGCAGGCGCTTGCAGGCTATGGAGAACAGGACATCGACGATATCGTCGGGGACCTGGAACGGGGTTTCGGTGTTGTCTTCCTGCCAGAACATGGCTGAGCATTCCAGGCTGAGGCGCTTATCCGACCGTCTGCGCCGCAAAATTCCGAGGACGGGGCCTGTACCAGGGCCCCCCTCAAGCATCCACGAAGCGCATGGAAAGATCGATGGATGTGACGTCCTTGGTCAGATCACCAACGGAAATGTCATCCACGCCCGTCTCGGCGATATCCCGAATCCTGTCGAGGGTGACGCCGCCGGAGGCCTCCAGACGCGCCCTGCCGGCCACCAGGGTCACCGCCCGGCGCAGCTGGTCGAGATCGAAATTGTCCAGCAGCAGGTGCGTGGCGCCCGCGGCCAGGGCCTCCTCCAGCTCGTCCAGGCTCTCCACTTCGATCTCCACCCCCAAACCGTCGGCCACCGCGAACGCCGCTTGCAGGGCGGCGGCGATGGAGCCCGCCGCCAGGATATGATTCTCCTTGATGAGCATGGCGTCGAACAACCCCATGCGGTGATTGTGGCAACCACCGCACCGCACCGCATACTTCTGCTGCACCCGCAACCCCGGCAGGGTCTTGCGGGTATCGAGCAGGCGCACCGGCAGGCCGGCGACGGCATCCGCATAAACGCGCGCCCGGCTGGCCGTCCCGGAGAGGGTCTGCAGATAATTCATCGCGGTGCGTTCGCCGCTCAGCAAGGCCCGCGTGGGCCCCGTCAGACCGCACAGAATCCGGTCCCGCGCCACGGACTCGCCATCCGCCACCCGCCACTCGATGCGAACCTGCGGGTCGAGCCGGCGAAACACCTCGTCGAACCAAGCGCGCCCACAGACAACCATGCGCTGCCTCGTGACGAGCTCGACCCGGGATTTCCGGTCCGCCGGCAACAAAGCGGCGGTACGGTCGCCGTCACCCAGGTCTTCGGTCAATGCTGCCTCGACCTGCCGCGCGATAAGCGCCGCCGGGGGCACATGCCTTTCCAGCGCCTCGCGGAAGGCATCCTGTGTGGCTGTCCGGTCCATCTTCTTCATCTGGTCGGTCACGCAACGGGCGGATAACGAAACGCCCCGTGGCCACCTTGAAACATTGCCTCCCGGCAATGTTTCAAGGTGGCCACGTCTCGGTCGATGCCTCGGGTAATCCTACTGTCCCGTTTTACCTTATTTTGCACGTTCACAACCGCTGTCGGGCTTGGCGATTTCCATTGATGCGGTTCGCTTCGCTCACTGCCCATCCTACGGGAGTTACCTGCAATCTAAAGGGAAACGAGGTACTACCTACCTTGCCGCATACCCTCCTCACGGAAGCGCCCGGCAAACCGGCCCATGGTCCCGGCCCCCTCGGGATCGTCGCGTTGGCAGTCGGCCCGTCCATTATCTTCAAGGGCCGCGTAGATGTCGATGATGATAGACTGGAATTCCCATGATTTCCGTACTTCTGGCTACGCCGCCCCTGATGGATCCGCACGGTCCCTATCCCGCGACCGCGTATCTGGCCGGGTTTCTGCGCACGCGCGGGATCGCCGCCCATCAGGTGGATCTCTCGATCCTGCTGATCACGCGGCTCTTGTCCCGGGCCTTCCTGCCAAAACTGCGGCGGGCTGCCGAACGCTATGCCGCCGGACAGGAGGCCGTCAATCCCACCGTCGCCTTCTTCCTGGAGGCCTATGCCGACTACGAGCGGACCATCGACCCGGTGATGGCCTTCCTTCAGGGCAAGGACCCCAGCCTGGCCCACCGCATCGGCTCGCGCGCCTTCTGTCCGGAAGGTCCGGGCTTCGCCGCCCTGCAAGTGCAAACCGACCTGCTCGCGCACGCCTTCGGGGAACTGGGCTTGCAGGATCGGGCCAAACACCTGGCCGCCCTGTATCTGAGCGATCTGACCAACGTCATCACCCTCGCCATCGACCAGGATTTCGTGCCCTGGCGGTACGGCCGGGACCTGGTCGGCCCGGACTTCGGGCCCTTGGCCGCCAAGCTGGCCGGGGAGCCGTCCCTCATCGACCGCGAGCTACTGGACCTCTGGACGCCGATCCTTAAAACCCACCGCCCGGACCTGGTATGCCTCACCGTACCCTTCATGGGCAGCTGCTATGGCGCGCTCCGTCTCGCCAAGACGGTGCGCGAGGTCCTGCCCACGGCCAGAGTCGCCCTCGGCGGCGGGTTCGCCAGCGGCCAGCTGCGGGACCTCGAGGCGCCGGCCCTCTTCGAGCTCCTGGACTACGTGGTGCTCGACGCCGGCGAGCGACCCCTGGAATGCCTGCTCGAGCACCTGGCGGGCCGGCGGCCCCTCGCGGGTCTGCATCGGACCTGGGTGCGGGAGAACGGCCAGGTAGCCTACAAGGTCCAGGACAACCTCCCGGACATCCCCCAGGCGCAAATCGGCACCCCCACCTACGACGCCCTGCCCCTCGACCGCTACTTCCCCATGATGCGGCTGCCGAACGTCAACGCCCGGCTGCAAGTGGACATGCGCTGGAATACGCTCACCCTCGCCTATGGCTGCTACTGGCACAAATGCGCCTTCTGCGAGACCGGCCTGGACTTCGTCGGCCGTTACGACCCGGCGCCGGTGGCGCTTACCCTCGAACGTATGGAGCAGCTCGCCGCCGAGACCGGCCGCACCGGCTTCTACTTCGTGGACGAGGCCGCGCCGCCCAAGCTGCTCAAGGCCCTGTCCCAGGCGCTCATCGAGCGGAACTTGAGCTTCAGTTGGTTCACCAACATCCGCTTCGAGCGCGCCTTCGCCGACCCCGCGCTTACCGACCTCATGGCCCGCGCCGGCTGCATCTCCGTCTCCGGCGGCCTCGAAACGGCCTCGGACCGGCTGCTCGCCCTGATGGAAAAGGGAGTCAGCGTCGCGCAGGCCGCGCGGGCCTGTCGCGCCCTGACCCGCTCCGGCATCCTGGTGCACGCCTACCTGATGTACGGCTTCCCCACCGAGACCGAGCAAGAGACCCTCGACAACCTGGAACGGGTCCGCCAATTCTACCGCCTGGGCTACCTCCACTCCTCCGCCTGGAGCCCCTTCAGCCTCACGGCCCACAGCCCCGTGGCCCGCAACCCCGAACACTACGGCATCCGGCTGCGCACCCCCGACAAGGGAGGCTTCGCGCGCCACATCCTGCCCTACCAAGACCCCACCCCCTACGACCGGGAGCTCTTCTGCGTGGGCCTCCGGCGCGCGGCCTACCACTTCAATCGGGGGCTCGGGCTGGACCGGGACGTGCGCTCCTGGTTCGCCAAACCCCTGGACCCGCCCGCCGTGCCGCCGGACCTCATCCGCTCCCTCGCGCCCCCCGACGCCGACAAAGACACCCGCCGCCCGCCCTGGCGTCCCGCCGGCGCCGACTGGGCGGACCGGCCCCGCCACGGATTCCAGGCGCCGGACTGCGTCGTGGTCGGCGCGGATGGGGAAGATCTGGTGCTCATCGACTTCAGCGACGACGCCTCCTACCGCTTCGAGGGCATCGGCGCCGAATGCTGGCGGCTCCTGGCGGCCGGCCTGTCGATAACGGAAATCGCCGAGCGCCTGGCGGCAACCTACGCCGCCCCCCGGGAACGGGTCTTAGCCGACATCTCCGCGCTCATCGCCGAACTCTGCGAAAACGGACTCCTGCGGCGAGACTACGGGATAACCACCTGAACCCCAACACAGCGGTCCCAACCCCTTCCTGGGACCGCCGCCTTCCAGCCCGCAGATTGGGGTGAGAAGGCGTAAACCCTGACCTTCGGGCTCGTCCTCCAATCGTACAGGATTCACAGGATTTTCAGGATTAACAAGATATTGTTATCGATTATTCAGAAGAAAAATCCTGTCAATCCTGGTCATCCTGTTAATCCTGTCCTATTTGTGGTTGGCACTGCTCTTATGTCAACAGCCCGTAGATTGGGGTTCGTCGCCCTATTCCTATGGGAACGAGCGGCCAAAGGGCCGGGTTGTCGGGCACGCCGGGGGGTGGGAATGAGCGGGAAATACTCCGCTTGCTGGAAACCGCGGGGGCACGATGATTGCCCTTGACCATGCCGCTTCGGCTCATGTAGCTTGGCTGGTTTCGCAGAACAGTCCTGGCTTGCCCGCGGGCCGGCCGCGGGCGTGGATGGACGGAGGGTTGCCGACGTGGAATTGAGTGGTGCCGAGATCGTCGTTCAGGCGTTGATCGACGAAGGCGTCGAGTATGTTTTCGGGTATCCCGGAGGCGCGGTCCTGCATATTTACGATGCCCTTTTCCAGCAGGATCGGGTCAAGCATATCCTGGTCAGGCACGAGCAAGGGGCGAGCCACGCGGCGGACGGTTATGCCCGCGCTACCGGCCGGTGCGGGGTCTGTCTGGTCACCTCGGGCCCCGGCGCGACCAACGCGGTGACGGGAATCGCTACCGCCTACATGGATTCCATCCCTATGGTGATCCTGAGCGGGCAGGTGCCCACGCCCGTGATCGGCAGCGATGCCTTTCAGGAGGTGGACACGGTGGGTATCACCCGCCCCTGCGTCAAGCATAACTTCCTGGTCCAGGATGTGCGCGATCTGGCGGAGACCCTCCGCAAGGCGTTCTTTATCGCTACCTCGGGCCGACCCGGCCCCGTGCTGGTGGATATCCCCAAGGATACGACGGATCCCAACGTCAAGATCCCCTATCGGTATCCGCGGGAGATTGCGATGCGCTCCTATCGCCCCGTGAGCAAGGGGCATCCGGGGCAGATCCGCCAAGCCGTGGAGGCCATGCTGGCGGCCCGACGCCCGGTGCTCTATACCGGCGGCGGCGTGATCCTGGGGGAGGCCTCACCGCTGCTCCGGCAATTGGTCCGGGCCACGGGCTTTCCCATCACCAGCACGCTCATGGGGCTGGGCGCCTATCCGATGACCGACCGCCAGTTCATCGGCATGTTGGGCATGCACGGCACCTATGAGGCGAACATGGCGATGCACGAGACGGATTGCCTGGTCGCCATCGGCGCCCGCTTCGACGACCGGGTCACCGGCAAGATCGAGCACTTCTGCCCCCACGCCACCATCATCCATGTGGACGTAGACCCCTCGTCCATTTCCAAGAATGTGCGGGTGGATATCCCCATCGTCGGGCCCGTCGCGAGCGTGCTCGAGGATATGCTGCGCCTGCTCGCGGAAGCCCGGTGCGACCCCGAGCGGGCGGCAATCGTCGAGTGGTGGGCCCGGATCGAGCAATGGCGGGAGATAAACTGCCTGAGCTACGATCGCGCCAACGACAAGATCAAGCCCCAGCTCGCGGTCGAGACCCTCTACCGGATCACCGACGGCGCGCTCTATCTGACCTCGGACGTGGGCCAACACCAGATGTTCGCCGCCCAGTTCTATCCCTTCGACCAGCCGCGCCGGTGGATCAACTCCGGCGGCCTGGGAACCATGGGCTTCGGCCTGCCGGCGGCCATGGGGGTCCAGTTGGCCTTTCCCGAGGCCCAGGTGGCCTGCATCTCCGGCGAGGCGAGCATCCTCATGTGCATCCAGGAGCTGGCTACCTGCAAACAGTACGAGTTGCCCATCAAGATCCTGCTGCTCAACAACGGCTACATGGGCATGGTGCGCCAGTGGCAGGAGCTCTTCTACGAGAGCCGCTATTCCCATTCCTATGTGGACGCCCTGCCGGATTTCGTGCAGCTCACCGAGAGCTTCGGGCATGTGGGGATGCGGGTGGAAAAACCCGACGAGCTCGAGGGCGCCCTGCGCGAGGCATTTGCCCTGAAGGATCGTTGCGTGTTCCTCGACGTGGTGGTGGACCCCACCGAAAATGTCTATCCGATGATCGTGGCGGGCAAGGGGCATCACGAGATGCACCTGTCGCCGGAACGGGAGCTGGCCTGACATGAGACATATCATATCCGTCCTGCTGGAAAACGAAGCCGGCGCCCTGTCCCGCGTGGCGGGCCTGTTCTCCGCCCGTGGCTACAATATCGAATCCCTCACGGTAGCGCCCACGGACGACCCCACCCAGTCGCGCATGACCCTGGTCACGGTCGGTAACGACGACGTAGTCGAGCAGATCAAAAAACAGCTCAACAAACTCATCGACACCATCAAGCTGCTCGACCTCTCCGAAGGGCCCCACATCGAACGCGAGCTCATGATGGTCAAGGTCCGCGCCGAGCGGGCGGACCGCGAGGAGCTCAAGCGCCTGGTGGACATCTTCCGCGCCAAGATCATCGACGTCACCGACACCAGCTTCGTGGTCGAGCTCACCGGGGACTCCGAGAAGCTGGACGCCTTCATCGACGCCGTGCCCAAAGGGCTCATCATCGAGGTCGTCCGCACCGGCCCCTCCGGCATCTCCCGCGGCCCCCAGGGGTTGATGCTTTGAGCCGACCGGCATAACAGCCCGGTTATTGGCGACCTTCCGTGTCCCATTGGAACGGTTCGAAAACAATTCCATTGCGTGCAGGGAATTATACCAATGGTGCCAAATACCGCTGTCATCATACAAAGACTGGATTCCTCACCCTGGATCCGGCGGGATAACGAAGCACAGAAGATCATACGAGAAGCCGCTCCCGATGAATTGAGATACCTCGACGTCGGGGGCGTTCTCCGTCTCTACGACGCCCTGACCGGATCACCTGGGGTCTATTCGGCCAGAGACGCGGCCGCCATGAGGGCGCTCAAAGCCCACACACAATTTCAGCCGGTACTGAAGACGCCCGACTTCGGTGTCGATCTGGTCAAAAAGGCACGCCCGGATTCGCCCATCATTCAGTCCCAACTCACTCCGGATCTGGTTACCCGCATCTATGCGGCCGAGAAAAAACGTCTTTCTTTACTTGAAAGGGCAGGTATCGATGGCGCCACCATAGGCAGGGGACAAGTCGGGCAATCGGCATATGACGATGTCAAAAAACGCTTCAAGATCACTTTAGAGGCATATCTAACCCGTGTAGTTATCTCGGAAATGTTACAAAATGCACCGAGACGCCCCCTCATGAACGTGCTGAATTTCAATACCCACAAGGTCGTGATCCCTCAAAACTACGGAACAATATTATCCTACCCTCCGGCTGAAGATTTCGTGGTAGCGGCTTATCTTGCCATTCGCATAACAGATGCCGCGACTAGAGGCGGCCCATCACGATCAGCCAAGGATGCTACTCGATTCGCCGTGGCACTTTATCACGGTATGGGCGCCATGGTCATGGCCGCACAAGCGGCGGTCAAGGATGGAACCAACTGGGCACCGGTGGAGGCCGAATTATTGAGGCAAGGCCATAGAGATGAAGTGGCCTATGTTCACGAGGTGGTAAAGTGATACGCCGCCGTATCCGCCTTACCATCACGGTATCTCTACTGATTGCAGCCATCGTAATTCTCAAAGAGCCTGCATGGGAATCGAATTTAAACATCTGGCTACGCTGTGACGAAGGCGTTTCCGGAACCCTATCGGTCATCTCGCTTCTGCCGGATTGTAAGGGGCGACTAGTCGAGGAGGGCTTCGATGTCAAAGCGGCTTGTGAAAAGGGGGCTCTCGAATACAGCCATTATCGCGGCTGGGCAGACGTTTTATTCACTTTAAAACGCGACAACGACGAGATAGCCAGGTTGGTCTCGAAAAATGGTCTGGACATTTGGGTGGATAATCACCAAGGATTCGTCGTAATGATTAAAATCCTGAATGCACCTCCTTTTCTCACCAATGATGGTATTTAAGCCCATATAGGTCGGGGTGGGAACGAATCCCGACAGCTTTGGCTCGATATAACGATCCGTTGGGGTTCGCAAGCTCACCCCAAACTACCGGACTATGTCACAACGAGGTCGTATAATGACGCGCCGCCATATCTTCTTTGTTATCATGGCATTCATAGTCGTTACGGCCACTATTTTCGTTCTCAAGGAACCTTCATGGAAATCGAAGTTGGACATCGGGCTACGCTGTGACGAAGGCATTTCCGGAACCCTGTCGGTCATTTCGCTTCAGCCGGATTGTGATGGGCGGCGGGTCGAGGATAGCTTCGATGTCGAGGCGGCCTGCGAAAAGGGGTCTCTCGAGTTCAGCTACTATACCGGCTGGGCAGACATTCTTTTCACTTTCAAATGCGACAGCGGTGGGACAACCGAATTGACCTCAAAATATGGCCCGGACATCCAGGTTGAGGATCACCGTGGATTCTTCGTAGCGATCAGAATCCTGAATGCGCCTCCTTTTCTTGTCAATGACCGTATTTGAGCAATCGTTGACCCGCGTCGGTTCGAACCTCCGGCCGCCGGAGTGGTCCGCTCGTGCTCCTGTACATGTACAGGAGTGTGGGACCCGAAGACCCCTACATCGAGGTAAAAAAAGATGAAGACGGATAATCCAGCGGGAAGATTACTGAATATCCTGGAAAATGGTAAAAACCATCCATCCGGTATGGGTTGCAGGGGTGCCTGGAATAAATTACTCAGAATAGACGAATCCAACCCGGCACTCCTTATGTCGCGTCTTGGAAAAGTAATGGAGTTGCCCAATCAAATAATAGAAAAAATACGGGAAAACTACCCCAATCAAGGTTCCTCTTATGGGTATTGGTGTCAAAAATTAGATACGGCATTTGCGCAGCAAGACCTGAATGGTTCATGGGATTCGTTTATTGGTCATATCGATGGTCATATAATCAACTATCTCAAAATGTCCATGGACCTTTTAGATGCGAAAGAAAAGTCCAAGGTAATAGGGGATGATGAGCTTGCCGACATCAGGAATAAAGTGAATGATTTGCTGCGGGAGACTATCGGCTCTGAGACCAACCCTGAATTCAAGAGATATACAGGACAATATCTCAGTAAAATTATAACCAGTGTCGATGAGTATCCTATATCCGGCGCCGGACCAATCGTTGAAAGTATAGAGTGTATTCTCGGACATGCATTCCTGGACGATAACTATCGCAAAGGCATTGCGGAAAGTAATTCAGGCAAAAAAATAATCGATGTCTTAGGGACGGTTGCATCAGCCGTAACATCCGCTATTGGTCTTCCCCGACTACCGGAAACCTATCGCAGCCTGTTAGGAGGGCTTAGACATAAAAGCGGACAGGAAGAATAGCCTATGTCAATGAGGTAGTAAGGTAACTCGCCGCCGTACAATTTTTGTTATTACGGTATTTATAACGAACTTTCGTCAGCTTACGTCGATGCTGAATTGGGTGGTGTTGTAATTTTGTTGTCCCTGGGTATATACGCCGAATCCCGGAAACAACCAAAACAGGTTACGGTTTTGTC
>JAIZWN010000582.1 GCA_020443945.1 Candidatus Thiosymbion ectosymbiont of Robbea hypermnestra
CCCCCTCCACGGACCGCCGGCCCAACCCCCTGACCAATCTGCCGACCTGGCACTGGCCCCTGGGCAAGCCGGACGAATCGGCGCGCAACCACAAGCTGGACCAACTCCTGCCGGCCAATCCCGATGTCACCACGGATCGGGAACACACCCTCAACCGCCTGGCCAATAGCCTCGTCTCCTTTTCTGGGGAAGAAGGCAGACGGGGCATCTTGAGTGCCTATCCGTCCATGTCTCAAGGTCAGGTCGACGGGTTGTTAAAGGTCCTGGAGGAGGCACAAAAGTACTTTGAATCGTTGGTGGAGCAATCACCGGATGGTGTCTTTAACCAGTTCCACCAGCGATTTCCGGAGTGGGCCGGCATCGTCCTGGACGACGAAACGGCCGGCTGGCGTCGCTATCTCTATGCCCCCCTGGAAGGCGAGACCCTGTTTGCCCATGCCGAATCCTGGCCCCACTACTGGCTGGGCCTGGCCCAGGGCCTGATGGTACGGATGGGAGACCAGCAGGCGGCGGAGCGGGCCCTCGAGCGGGCGAAGAAACGGGCCGATCCCTCGGAGCTGGCGAATCTGGCCGAACGGCTGCTCGAGCCCGAGCGGCCAGAGGAAACGCCGGAAGAAACCTGGCGCTGGCTTGAAGAACAGGCCCGTCGCTTGGCCCCGGACCATGACTGGCTGGATTTCCTCATAGCGCGCCGGTTGCTCCAGGCGCCAGAACCGGATCCGGATCGTGCCGGGCAACTGCTGACACCTCTGCTGGACAACCCACCCGCCGCCCACCACTGCAATGACTTGGCCGTCTTGATACTCGACAAGCTGCCAAAACTGGCGGCAAAAACCGAGCCCCTGCTGCGCCGAGCCATCGTGCTGGCGCCGCAAGACGCCCACCCCTGGAACAACCTGGGCGCTCTGCTCATGCAGCATCTTGGTCGCTACGAGGAGGCCGAAGCGGCCTTTCGCCAGGCCATCGAGCTGGACCCGAAATACGCCCTCCCCTGGAACAACCTGGGCATTCTGCTCAAGAACCATCTCGACCGTCACCAAGAGGCCGAAGCGGCCTATCGCCAGGCCATTGAACTCAATCCGAAGGATGCTGATCCCTGGTACAACCTGGGCATTCTGCTCAAGAACCATCTCGACCGCCACGAAGAGGCCGAAGCGGCCTATCGCCAGGCCATCGGACTGGCTCCGCAAGACGCCCACCCCTGGAACGAGCTGGGATTACTGCACCGAACCTGGCAGCGGGATTGCGAGGAGGCATTCCGGTGCTTTACGGAGGCCCTGGCCAGGGCCGCGCCAGATTCCCTGATCGCCGCCTACTCCCGGATGAATCTCGGTCGACTGGAGCTGATACGGGGCCGGCCGGAAGAGACCCGGCGGGAACTGGGGCAGGCACTCCATCTGTTCGACCGCCAGGCCGGCTTCCAGCCCTACGCCCTGTGGCTGGCCGTCGCACTCGCGGAGCCGGCCAGCGCCGAGAACGACCCGCCCTTGGCTCGTTCCCACGCTCCAGCGTGGGAACGCAAGGGTGGCCGCTCCAGCGGCCAAGGCTTCACGACACTGGAGCGTCGGGGATTGGCTCCCACGCTGGAGCGTGGAAGCCAAACAGAAACGGGAACGGACCCCGACGGGACATCCATCGCAGACCTGGTGGAACGCCACACCCAAAAGGCCAAAGAGACACTGGCAAAGACCCAGGACCCGGCATCCGAGGCCGCCCGGTATCTGTTCATCGCCTCCCTGGCCGCGGGCGCGGTGGACGAGGCGCTCTGGCGGGGAATCCGGTCCGGTCTCACCACCCATGAGGACCGCTTCGACCTCATCGACGCCCTCTACCTGCTCGCCGGTCTGCGGCCGGATCTCGCCCCGGCCGCCGCCCAGCGGGTCGCCGACCTCCTGGCGCTGCCCGCGGAACAGACCGACCAGTTCCGCGACCGCCCCAAACCGCCCGACTGGCTCGAACGCTACCGCCCCTTCGCCGAAGGCCGCAGCCGCGGCGCCAGCGACCGCCCCCGCTTCTGCCGCGACACCCCCCAGTAAGCCAGGTTGTTGGCTCGTTCCCACGCTCCAGCGTGGGAACGCAAGGGTGGCCACTCCAGCGGCCAAGGCTTCACGACGCTGGAGCGTCGGGGATTGGCTCCCACGCTGGAGAGATTGTGAAAGAATTGGTGGTCCTAAAACTTATAGGATGTTACAACACGTTAAAATCATTGGTAGTGCTGTGATCTATAGGATGATAGGAC
>JAIZWN010000583.1 GCA_020443945.1 Candidatus Thiosymbion ectosymbiont of Robbea hypermnestra
AGGGATTGCCGGAATCCAGGCGCCAGGGACGGCAAAACTAAAGAGGGGGCTGAACGGTTACCACTCACTGTGGCTAGCTACGTATATAGGTCCCAAAATTTACCACGACCATCCGTGCCGGAGGGAGTTTCCGCGGGACGAGATGACTATGGATCCTTTGGCTCCTTGCGCCTTAGCATACGATCCAGTGCCTGTAACCGCTCCGGGGTGCCGATATCGAGCCAGCGCCCCGGATAGCGCTCGCCGCTCACCAGATCGCGCGCCATGGCGGTACGCAGCAGAGGGGCCAGGGGAAAGGCCCCGGCCGTGCAACCGCGAAACAGCTCCGGATGATAGACGCCGACCCCGCTGTAGGTATAGCGCGGCACACCCCGCGCCGACACACGGCCCTGCGCGAGTGCGAAATCGCCCGCCGGATGGTGGGGCGGATTGTCCACCAACACCAGGTGCGCGAGCAGGCCGTCCGCGAGCCGCAGGCGCGCGAACGCCAGCTCGGTCCAGATATCGCCGTTGACCACCAGAAAAGGCCCGCCGTCGAGCAAGGGTAGTGCCTGGAAGATACCGCCGCCGGTTTCCAGGGCCTCGGCCTCCGGCGAATAGCGAACCCTGGCCCCCCACCGGGAGCCGTCGCCCAACGCGGCCTCGATGCACTGGCCGAGATGGGCGTGATTGATGACGATCTCGCGCACACCGGCCGCGACCAAGCGCTCGATGTGGTAGAGGATGAGCGGCTTGCCGCCCGCCCGCAACAGAGGCTTGGGCGTGTGGTCCGTGAGCGGACGCATACGCTCACCGCGCCCGGCGGCCAGGATCATGGCTTGCTTCATGACTACCGCATCCTCATCCTGCGTACATACCCGGCGAGACTGTGCCTCAGACCAACGAGGGGTGAATTCCCGGCTCGGGTAGTGGGTAAATCCTGCGTGATGTTCAACGTTTTTTCTCACACAAAGACACCAAGCCACAAAGGGATCGTGGGTCATGGGTAAGGCGCCCGTTGGCCGTCATTCCGGCTGGGAAGCCGGA
>JAIZWN010000584.1 GCA_020443945.1 Candidatus Thiosymbion ectosymbiont of Robbea hypermnestra
CTAGCCACAGTGAGTGGTAACCGTTCAGCCCCCTCTTTAGTTTTGCCGTCCCTGGCGCCTGGATTCCGGCAATCCCTGCCGGAATGACGTGGTGGGGGCTGAACGGTTACGGAGTCGTGGCTTTGGCTAGCTATGTATATAGGTCCCTAAATTTTCAGGTGATCAGGTGTCTACCTGAGTCACGTCGAACATCACGCCAAGCCACAAAGCCATCAAGAGAGACCAGGATGAAAGGTCCCCGAAAGGGCAACGATCGTAGCCTCTGCGCCTGCGATGAAACTCGCGCGGATGATCGGCGACGGCAGGGTAAAATTCTTCGTGTCTTGGTGGCCTTGTGTGAGAACAAACGTCGAACATCACACAGGATTCACCCACTGCCCGGCGCGGATAATCCGGGATTGCACACCACCCGTCTGCGAGTAATGCCATGGGCCAGGAAATCGATGCCTTCCATTTCACGTCGGCCGACTTCGATGCCTTCGAGACGCGCCTGCGCCAGGAGACGACGCTGCTGGAAAGCTGGTTCCGGGACCATGTTTTTGCGTCCACCCACAAGGTCGGCGGCTTCGAGCTCGAGGCCTGTCTGGTCGCGGCCGACCTGGGGCCCGCCCCGATCGCCGAGTCCTTTCTGGCGCGCCTGGCCGATCCCTTGGTCGTGCCGGAGCTGGCCACCTTCAACGCCGAGATCAACGGTACCCCCCAACCCCTGCGGGGGGACGCCCTGAGCCGACTGGCGGCGGGGCTGGAGGCCACCTGGAAGGGTTGCGCACAGGCCGCGGCCGGTCTCCGGGCCCGCCTGGCCATGATCGGTATCTTGCCGACGGTGTGCCCGGAACACCTCGACATGGCGCACATGAGTCCGCTCAAACGCTATCGGGCGCTCAACGAGCAGATCCTCCAGCTGCGCCGGAGGCGTCCCTTCACCCTGGAGATTCGGGGCAAGGATCGCCTGTTCCTGGAGCGGCAGGATGTGATGATGGAATCGGTCGCCACCTCCTTTCAGCTCCATCTGCAGGTGAATGCGCAGGAGGCGGCCCGAGTCTATAACTGGTCCAAGGTCCTGGCCGCCCCCATGGTAGCCGTCAGCGCCAACTCCCCCTTTCTGTTCGGCCGCGAGCTCTGGGCGGAAAGCCGCATCCCCCTGTTCGAGCAGGCGTTCTCGGTGGGCGGCCCCTTTTTCCGCGAGCGGACCACCTTCGGGCTGCGCTATGTGGAAGACTCGGTGCTCGAGTGCTTCCGCGCCAACCTGGATCGCTTCCCGGCGCTGCTGCCCCAGGTGATGGACGAGCCTCCCGAGCGGCTCGCCCACCTGCGCCTGCACAATGGGACCATCTGGCGCTGGAACCGGCCGCTGATCGGCTTTGGGGCCGACGGCACTCCCCATCTGCGTATCGAACACCGGGTCATGCCCGCCGGTCCCACCATTGCGGACGCCATTGCCAACGCGGCCCTCTATTTCGGCGCCGCCCAGTCCTTTGCCGGGGAGATGGCGCACCCCCGTCAACGCCTGCCCTTCAGTATCGCTAAGGGCAATTTCTACCAGGCCGCGCGGGAGGGACTCGCGGCCGAGGTGGAGTGGCTCGACGGGCGCTCGACCACCCTGCACCAGGTGTTGGCGGACGATCTTCTCCCGCGGGCGGAGCAGGGCCTGACCGAGCTCGGCATCGATCGCGCGGAACGGGACCGATGGCTGGGCATCATCGCCGATCGCCTGCGGACCGGACAGACCGGAGCCGCCTGGCAGCGGGCCTGGGTCGGACGGCATGGGCGCGACCTCAGGGCCCTGACCGCCGCCTACCTGGACCACCAGGAATCCGGCCTGCCCGTCCACCAGTGGCCCCTGTGATCCCTCGGCACAGTCACCGCGTTGCGAGTCGCCGACCCCGGACCGAAACATGCTGCAGGAACTCCACGCGCTTCCCACCGATCTGCCGGAGATCGGCTCCCGCGACCTCGCGGCCCTCCTCGGCGGCCCGACCCTGCTCCACCTGCCGGGGGACCGCGCGCCGCCCCTCTTCGTCTCCGTACTCCTGCACGGCAACGAGCCCGTGGGATGGAACGCCATCCGCTCCCTGCTCGCCGACTATCGGCAAGGCTCCGGCACCCCGCGCCTGCCGCGCGCCCTGAGCCTGTTCATCGGCAATGTCTCCGCCGCCGCCGCCCAGGTAAGACACCTCCCGGACCAGCCCGACTACAACCGGATCTGGCCCGGCGCCACATCCCGGCCCACGCCGGAGCACGCCATGATGCGCCAGATCGTCGCCAGGATGCGGCAACGAGGTCCCTTCGCCAGCGTGGACATTCACAGCAATACCGGCTGCAACCCCCACTATGGTTGCATCAATGTCCTGGACAACCGCTATCTCCACCTGGCGACCCTGTTCAGCCGCACCGTGGTCTACTCCACCCGCCCGCACGGCGTACAATCCATCGCCATGGGTCGGCTCTGCCCGGCGGTCACCCTGGAGTGCGGGCGGGTGGGCGAACGGCACGGCCTGGACCACGCCCGCGAATACCTGGATGCCTGTCTGCGCCTGTCCGCCTTGCCGCGACACCCGGTCCCCTCCGGCGATCTCGACCTCTTCCACACCGTCGCCCAAGTCAAGATACCGGAAGCCGTGCGCTTCGGATTCCCGCCGGGACGGGCCGACCTCCTGTTGTACCCGGAGCTGGAGCACCTCAATTTCCGGGAGCTGCCCCGCGGCACCGCCCTGGGCCGCGTACAGGCCCCCGACAAGGTCCGGCTCGAGGTCCGGGACGAGCAGGGCCGGGACGTCGCCGACCGTTACTTCGCCATCGACCAAGGCGAGCTGCGCCTCAAACGGCCGCTGATCCCCTCCATGCTCACCCGGGACGAGGCCGCCATCCGCCAGGACTGCCTCTGCTACATCATGGAGCGCTACAACAACCGTTTTCGGAGGTTTCCGTGACCAAAAGCATGACCGCCTTCGCCCGAGAATCCCGGACCGGAGAGACAGGCGAGCTGATCTGGGAGCTGCGCTCCGTCAATCATCGCTACCTGGAATCCACCGTGCGCCTCCCGGAAGAGCTACGGGCGCTGGAACCGAAGGTGCGTGAACGCCTCGCCGCCCGCCTCGGGCGGGGGAAACTGGACTGTACCCTGCGCTATGTGTCCGGTCCGGGAGCGGGCCATAATCTGCGTATCGACCGGCATTACCTGAGGCAGCTATTGGCCGCCGGGGAGGCGGTAGCGGAGCTCGTCGGGCAACGGGCGCAGCCCGTCCCATTCGAGCTCCTGCGCTGGCCCGGCGTTCTGCAGGAGCAGCCGTCCGACCTGGGCCCGGTTATGGAACAATCCCTGACCCTCTTGGAAAAGGCCCTGACCGCCCTGATCGCCACCCGCGAGCATGAAGGGGCGCGGCTCGCCCGCCTCATCCATGACCGCTGTGACAAGCTCGCCCTCTACACGGCCCAGGTCCGGGAACGCATGCCCCGGGTCATCACGGAAATACGCGAGCGCCTTCACCACCGGCTGCAAGAAGTGCGCGCCGAGCTCGACCCGAATCGCCTGGAGCAGGAGCTTGCCCTGCTCGCGCAACGCCTGGATGTGGACGAGGAAATGGATCGTATGGAGGCGCATCTCGGGGCGGTCCGATCGGCATTGAACGGGGACGAGCCGGTAGGCCGCCGCCTGGATTTTCTGATGCAGGAGCTCAACCGGGAGGCCAACACCCTGGCCTCGAAATCCTCCGATATCGAAATCACCCGCATGGCCGTAGAGATGAAAGTACTGATCGAACAGATACGCGAGCAGGTACAAAATATCGAATGAGAAGGCAAAGGGGTCAGGTCTTGACCCGTGCCTTCAAGGGTCACGAGGCAAGACCTGACCCCATTTCCCCCAGAGAGGAGGGCGAACATGGCCGATTTCACGGCCCAGCTGGGCCGCACGGACCATCCGGGATTGCTCGACCAGGAGCAACGCCTGGCCCGCATCGAGCGGGGCCGCAACCCCTATGTCACCGGGGCATCCCTGGCGGCGGATTCCCCCGTATTCTTCGGCCGCGCGCGGGAGCTCGCCGAGACCCTGGCCGTGCTGCGCCGCCCGGACAAGCCGGGCAATATCTCGGTACTCGGGGAACGGCGCTTCGGCAAGTCGTCCTTTCTCAATCAGCTCTATGGCGCCCTGGCCGCCGAGCCCGATCTGGTCAGCGTCCGCGCCACTACCCAAGACTGGTCCGGCGCCTCCCCGGAGCGCTTCTTCCATGGCCTGTACCGGAGCATCCTGGAGGTACTGGACGGGTCCACCAGACAAGAAAGTGACCGAGGCGAGGTCCGGGACTACTCGGGCCTGCGGGATTTCATCCGCCGACTCGCCCGCAAGGGCCTGCGCTTCGTGCTGCTGCTGGACGAGCTGGAGCGCATCACCGGCGGCCAGGCCTTCGACGCGGACTTCTTCGGCAACCTGCGCGCCCTGGGCGAGCGGCCCGAGTACCGCTTCGGCTACCTCATCGCCAGCCGCCGGCCCCTCAAGGAACTGTGCCGGGACCAGCGGATCGAGGAATCCGGCTTCTGGAACATCTTCGGCATCCCCCAATACATGGGCCTGCTGGAAGAATCCGCGGCCGGTGACCTGGTGACCGAACCTGTGAGACGGAGCCTGACCGACGCCCAGAGACCATCGGACCTGGACGACCTCCGGACCCAGGAGATCGCACCTCTGACTGGCCGTCACCCGGCCCTGATCCAGTTGGTCCTCGCCCACCGTTGGAATGCCTGGTTCGAGGGCTTTCCTCACGACCAGGACCGGATCGAGCAGAGCCTGCGCGACCACCTGGAAGACCTCTGGTTCAACCGCCACGGCAGGGAGGAATGGCGGGTCCTGATCCAGGTCGTCCAGGGCCAGCCCCCGGAGCAGGACCCCATCCTTCGGGATCTGCGCCTGCGGGGCCTGGTCACCGCCGATAACCGCCCCCTCTCGCCTCGGTTCGAGCAGCTCATCCCGGAGCTGATGCCGGAGGGGATGAGCCTCGCGGAGGCGGCTGAGCGGCTCCGAAAAGGCGGCGACGACGCCCTCAACCTGTTGGAAAAACTGGAGAAGGTCGCACGCATCAGCGGTCGCCTGGTACGGACCTTCCGGGGCAAAGAGCCGGACACCAGGCCGGAAGAAAGCGACAGCCCATGACCCGAACCCAGGCCGTCGGTTTTCCACTACTGGCTCCCACGCTCCAGCGTCACTACTGGCTCCCACGCTCCAGCGTGGGAGCCTGGCGTGGGAACAAGTCCCGACGCTCCAGCGTCGCCAAGTGACCAGTGTAGCGCCGGCGTCTCGCCTGCAGGCGGGAGGACCCTGCGCCACGTAGGCCGGCAGAGCGGACGCATGTCAGCATAGAGGGGCACGGTCCGCTGGAGCGGACAAGACGGTGTTCCCACGCTGGAGCGTGGGAACGAGCGCGTGAATTCTTCGTGTCTTTGGTGCGCCAGGCAAAGCCTGGTCAGTCTAGCAACCTGAAAGGAGGTTGCCATGTAAATTGC
>JAIZWN010000585.1 GCA_020443945.1 Candidatus Thiosymbion ectosymbiont of Robbea hypermnestra
TTTCAGGGAAGTGGAGGAATCGAAACGGTGGGTGCGCAGCACGTCGGCGATGCGGCCATTGAAGCGTTCGACCATCCCGTTGGTTTGGGGCCGTCGGGGTTTGATGAGGCGGTGTTCGATGGCATGTTTGGCACAGACCCGATCACAGGCGTGGGCGCCGGTGGGATGGCGCTCGCCGGTGGCACAGAAGCGGTCGGTAAATTCTTTGCCGTTATCGGTGAGGAGTTTATTAGAGTTGTTCCTTTTGTAACATTCTTTAAAATCAGTATGTTACGAGGACCATTTGGCGTCTACCCCTTTGTTTTCTGGTCAACGACCACCGTGTCGGCCTCATATTCCAACATAACCGATTGATTTTTAAAGACTCGCATCGGGAACAACTGTATTAACCATTTTCTGTACGGCCAAGCGTCAACGCGATGAGCGACGCTCAGCGGGCCGGAGGCAGCCGATGATACGCCTTGACGCTGGTTTTGGCGCTTCCGAAGCCGAGGGGCGCGCCCTGCGGGTAGGCCAGCGAATTCTTTCACAATCTCGGCGCGTGGGAACGAGAGAATTATCAGTCTGATCGAGAAGGCATAGGTCAAAACCTGACCCCTCCCCCGCTCATGGTGGATCCGCTTTTCATGTGGCTCCCGGCTTTGGCCGGTGTCTTGCTGCTCCCTCTCGTGCATCGATTGCACCCTAACCTCGGGGTCCTGGTATTTCTGGCCGCGCTGGCCGGTATCACAGTCGTTTCCGGCCTGGGAGTCATCGCGTCGGCAGGGGGTGCCCCCGCCGCCGAGTTCCTGATTACCGGGCCGGAGGCGCCCTTCTCCATCGGTCTGCGTCTGGGCCGGCAGGAGGCATTTCTCTCCCTGGCGGTCAATCTGGTCGGCTTGCTCGGCGGCTGGTATCTGCTGCGGCAATTCCGGGAGCAGGCGTGGGCCTTGGTCCTGTTTCTGCTGCTGGTGCTGGGTATCGACGGCGCCATCATGAGCCGGGATCTTCTCGGTCTGTTCGTGTCCATCGGGACCACCGCCGTCGCGACCCGGGCCCTGACCGCCCTTTTCGACCGCGGTACGCGGTTGAACGGGAAGGAATCGGGAAACCGCCATTTTCCGTTTCCGCGGCGCAAACGCCCACGGATGGGCTTTTGCAACACCCTCCTGATGGGCCGGGGACGGAGCCGCGCGACCCCCGGTTCTGGATCACTGATGCGGTTTGCTTCGCTCACCACATCCTCCTACGCGAGTTACCCGCAATCTAAAGGGAAACGAGGTACTCGGTATGTCCTGGCGGGCGGTCTGGCATCGATCCTGTTTCTGTTCGGGACCCTGCTGGCCTATTACCTGACCGGCACCCTGAATATGGATGGCATGATCGCCGACCGGGGATTGTCGAACCATCCGCTGGGGACCTGGGCCCCGATCCTGCTGATCGCGGCGGTTCTGATCGGACTCGGGCCCTTTCCGGCCCATGGCCGGGGTCTGGCCGTCTATGGGGCGGTGTCCGGCGGCATCGGCGCTTTTCTCTCGGTGGGGGTATCCACCGGCGCCCTGGCGGCGCTCCATAAGCTGCTGCCTTTGCTGCCGCCGGACCGGCTGTCTCTGGTCGCCGCCGCCGGGTTGGTGATCTTTCTGTTCGCGCACCTGATGGGGCTGGTGCAGGGGAACGCAAAGCGGCTGCTGGGCTACTCCTCCGTCGCCCAGCTGGGCCTGCTGGTGGCCGCCATCGCCTACTTGTTGCTCAGTGGCCGCGAGGGGCTGATTCCCCTGATTGCCGGTGGCCTGTTTATCAATCATCTGCTGGCCAAGGCGGGGCTCTTCTGGCTGGCGGGTAGCCTCGGCCGGGATCGGTGGCGGGACTGGACGGCGCCGGCCGGTCGGCCCTGGCTGCTGTTCCTGTTCGGCACCCTGCTCTTCGCCCTGGCGGGCTTGCCGCCTTTTCCGGGTTTCTGGGCCAGGTGGGAGCTGGTCTTGTCCCTCGCCACCGACGGCCGGTACGGCTGGCTGGCGGTGATTTTGCTGGGTTCGCTGCTGGAGGCGGTCTATCTGCTGCGCTGGCTCGGCGTTCCCCTCGCCGGTCGGGAGCGTGTGGCGGTGCGCTCGGGGTTCTCCGGCCTGGCCCCGCCGGTGATCTTCGCGGCCCTGCTGTACGGCGCCGGTTGGTATTGGACGGCCCGGATGGGCGAGCCGGTGTTGCTCACCTGGCTGCCGCTCCTCGCGGGCGGCTTGTTGTTCCGATTCGACCGTCTGCCCAGTCGGTTCGTGGGGTTGGCCGCCTGCGCGATTTTGGGCGCCTTCGCCTGTTATCTGCTGCCCCGGCTCTCCGGGCTCGCCTGGTGGTTCGGGCTGATCTTTCTGCCCGGCGGTATCCTGCTGGTCTTCGCCTCCCTTTACCGTAAGGATGCGCGGCTGGGTCTTTACCCCCTGGTCACGGTCCTGCTGACGGCCCTGGGGCTCCTGCTCCAGGCCCGCACCGGCCTGGGCTTTTTCCATGCCTGGGTGCTCGTGACCCTGAGTGCCTATCTGCTCATTACCTTGGGCTGGAAATCCACCGGACCGGCCTTGCGCTATGTGCTCTTTTCCCTGGCCGCGGCCTATTCGATCCTGGCCGGTCTGGCCCTGGGCCAGAGTGCCTCCGGCTCGCCACTGCTCGCGGATCTGCACCAGGCGGGCGCGCTGGGTCCCGCCGTCTTCACCCTGCTGGCCCTGGGCTTTGCCATCGCAATCGGCGGTCTCGGCCTCCATGTCTGGCTCCCCGACGCCTATGCCGAGGCGGAAGACGATGTCACCGCCCTCCTCGCCTCGCTCGTCGGCAAGGCGGGCATCTTCGGGCTCCTGGTGGCCACCATCCATCTCGGCGAACAGGCGATAGGCGGCCTGGATATCCCCTACCTCCTGGGCTGGCTGGGCCTGCTCACGGCGGTATTCGGCGCCCTGACGGCCCTATTTCAGGAGGATACCAAGCGGCTGTTGGCCTATGCGGGCCTGGAGCAAGTAGGCTATATCCTCGCCGGCATCGCCCTGATGAGCCACTCGGGTTGGGTGGCGGCCCTCTATCTCTCCCTCAACCACTTTCTATGCCAGGGCCTGCTGTCGCTCGCCGTCGCGGGCGTGATCTATCGCACCGGCACCCGCGCCAGGCACCGGTTGGGCGGTCTGATCGACCCTATGCCGGTCAGTTTCTTCTGCGCCCTGATCGCCGCGGTCGCCCTGTCCGGCCTGCCGCCCCTGACCGGCTTCGGCGGCAAGTGGCTGCTGTTCGGCGGTTTGCTCGAGAAACACTGGTATCCGCAGGCGGGCCTGGTTCTCTTTTCCAGCGTTCTGGCCGGCCTCTATCTGTTGCGGCTGCTGCACGCGGTCTTTTTCGGGCCGCCCAGGCCGGAGTACCAGGCCGTCCGGGAGGTTCCCAAATGGCTGCTGCTGCCCCAGCTGGTCCTGGTCGGGATGATCCTTCTGTTTTCCCTGTTTCCCCAATCCCTGGTGCAATCCATTTCGGACGTGGTGGCGCCCCATTACGCGATGCCCCGGCAATGGATCGGCGACCGGATCACCAATGCCGCGGGCCATTGGAACGGCTTCCTGGTTATGAATATCCTCGGGGCGGTACTGCTGGTGCTCTTGATCCGGGGCTTGCCGTCATGGCCCCCCGTCCGGCGGATCGGACCGTTCAATATTCCCTTCTCAGGAGGGTATCGGGTGTCGCCAAAGGCGACACCCTCCATGACGGAGCGGCCCGAGGGGCCGGCGACCATGCCTTTCGCCGCTAACCTTTACCCCTGCCTCGAACGGGGCCTGGCCGGGCTGGTACGGCCCTGGGCTACCCGCTTCTGGGATGCCGTCTGCGCGCGGACCCACTCCCTGGCGATGGTCCTGTATCGTCTCTACAGAGGACCCGCGCGGGCCTATGCGCGATTCATCGCCCTCTATCTGGCCGCCCTGGCCTTTCTGGCAGGAGGAGGTCAGCCATAGTGTCTGACAACATCCTCGGCGAGCCACGCCTTGATGAGGGATTGGTAGGGCATATCCCGCCGATTGGCCTCGATTTTTATACGCTCCAGGAGTGCTTCCGGGAGACGCAACGAGATGGTTTTGGTCGAGGGTTTCAGATTCGGGAACGAAACCGACGCGGCCTGCTTCCAGTCCACATAATCACTGGAATCATGACTCTCCCAGAAGGCCCGTTCCTCGGCTTCCGTGTCGAATTCAGGGGATACCATCTTTGGCTTGCTCATAATGGATTCTCTCTTTGCGGTGCATATCACGAGCTGAAATCACGCGGATCAAGGTTCCGGAGCCACGCAGGGTAAAGGTGATATGAAGCAATCTACCCGCGTTAGTGGCGCCAAGGGCGTGGTAGCGCGGCTCCTGTCGGCTATGCTTCGGGTCCGGCAGCAACAACAAGGGTTTATTGAAAAATACGGATTCCGCCTCCGCTTGCCTTACGCCATGTTTGTCGACACTCTTGCGAGCATTCCCTCGATCCCAGTCGAAGCCGGTTAGCTGTATCCGCTCAATCATGTATGGAGACCTTAGAAAAATGGCGGGGCATCCCTACCCCACACGAGCGCCCTGAATTCTTCAGGACGCCTAAATGTATATTACCAGAATATACACTAGCTGGTGGAATGGGCAAAGTGGAGCCTGCCTGTCTCCGCTGATCCGAGGCTCCAGCGTCCCCCAAGGTCATCTGGGCCGAGGCTCACTGCCGAATGCACACAGCAAAGCGTGCCCATCAAAACGGCACGAACCGCGCTCGGCAAGAGGTCTACTTGACAGCTGGATCACATAAAATCCCTTCAGGCCATGGGGAACCGGTACCGATAATGACCAAGATTGCCGATCTGATCGCCGTCGATGAGGCCCACGCCTGGCATCCCTATACCTCGACCATCGACCGCGATCCGGTCTACCCCGTCGCTTCGGCCCACGGCTGCCTGATCGAGCTCGCCGACGGGCGTACCCTGATCGACGGGATGTCGTCCTGGTGGTGCGCCATCCACGGCTATAACCATCCGGTGCTGAACCAGGCGGCGACGGATCAGCTCGCGCGTATGTCCCATGTGATGTTCGGGGGGCTCACCCACGAGCCGGCGGTGGGGCTGGTGGCGCGCCTGGTGGAGCTGACGCCCGCGCCGCTCCGGCATGTTTTTCTGTGCGATTCGGGTTCCGTGTCCGTCGAGGTCGCGATCAAGCTGGCGATCCAGTACTGGCACGCCAAGGCCAAACCTGAAAAGCACCGGTTGTTGACCATCCGCTCCGGCTATCACGGCGATACCTTCGCCGCCATGTCCGTGTGTGATCCGGTCACGGGTATGCATGGGCTATTCTCCGGGGTGCTGTTGCAACAGCTGTTCGCGCCCGCGCCGACCTGCGGCTTCGAGGCGCCGTGCCGGGACCAGGACATCGCGGAGCTGCATGGACTGCTCGCCGAACATCATCGGGAGCTGGCCGCCGTGATCCTGGAGCCGATTGTCCAGGGCGCGGGCGGGATGCGTTTCTACTCGCCGCGGTATCTGGAGCGGGTGCGCGCGCTTTGCGACCGCTATCGAGTCCTGCTCATCGCGGACGAGATCGCCACCGGTTTCGGGCGCACCGGGCGGCTCTTCGCCTGTGAGCACGCGGGAATCGCGCCGGACATCATGACCGTCGGCAAGGCGCTCACCGGCGGGTATCTGACCCTGGCGGCGACCCTGGCCACCGCCGAGGTGGCCCGGACCATTTCCTCCGGCGATCCGGGGGTCTTCATGCACGGCCCGACCTTCATGGGCAACCCCTTGGCCTGCGCCCTCGCCAATGCCAGTATCGACCTCTTGCTGGCATCCGACTGGCAAGCCACCATCGGGCATATCGAGCAGCTTCTCCGGGACGGACTCGCCCCCTGCGCGCAACTGCCGGGGGTGGTGGAGGTGCGGGTGTTGGGCGCCATCGGCGTGGTGGAGATGGCCCGGCCGGTGCGGATGCGCGAGATTCAGCGCCGCTTCGTCGACCGGGGCGTCTGGGTGCGACCCTTCGGCAAGCTGGTATACCTGATGCCGCCCTATATCATCACCGACGAGCAGCTCGCCACCCTGTGCCGGGCCATGGTCGAGGTACTCTCCCACAGCCCCTAGGGGGCGTTCTCAATTGGGTGGTATCTTAGGAGACATTCTCAATTCTCACACAAAGACACCAAGCCACAAAGGG
>JAIZWN010000586.1 GCA_020443945.1 Candidatus Thiosymbion ectosymbiont of Robbea hypermnestra
GCTCGGTACTCTCCTCTTGCCTTGGCGCGGTTGGGAGGGCTCTGAGGGTGAAAAATAAGGTGAAACGGGGCACTAGCTCCCGGGAATGGTGAGGGTCTGGCCGGCGCGGATCCGGTCGCCATGGATATCGTTGACTTTGCGCAGGGAGGTCAGGCTCACATCATAATGCCTGGCGATCTCCAGGAGTGTCTCGCCGCTGCCGATGACATGACTATGCTCCGGGCCCCGGCCGCCGCGGGCGAATTTGGTCCCCGGCGGCGAGTATTTGGTGAAGTAGGATTTGATGCCGGCCAATATGGCGTTGGCCAGTTTTGCCTGATGCGCCTTGCTACGCAGGCGCTTTTCCTCCTCCGGGTTGGAGATAAAGGCGGTCTCGATCAGCATGGAGGGGATGTCCGGCGCCTTGAGGACCACGAACCCCGCCTTTTGCACCTTGTTTTTGTGCACCACTCCCACCTTCCGCAGCTTGGCGAGCACCCGGTTGGCCGCCAGGTTGCTGTGCTCCAGGGTGGCATTCTGGGTCATATCCAGGAGCACGGTGGCCAGCAGGGCGTCGTTCTCGTTGAGATCGATGCCGAGCATGAGGTCGGCGCTGTTCTCCTTATCCGCCAGCCACTTGGCGGCCTCGCTGCTGGCCCCGCGGTGGGAGAGGGTATAGATGGAGGAGCCGCGTACCCGCCGATCGCGGAAGGCATCGGCATGGATCGAAACGAACAGGTCCGCCCGCTGCTTACGCGCCAGCTGGATACGCTTGCGCAGGCGCAGAAAATAATCGCCCTTGCGTATCAGCACCGGGCGCATACCCCACTCCTTTTTCACCAGCCGCGCGAGCTTGTGGGCGATCTGCAGGGTGATGACCTTTTCCTTGGTACCCGCGGCGCCGACGGCGCCCGGGTCTTCGCCCCCATGCCCGGCGTCGATAGCGACCACGATGTCCCTGAGCCTTGACCGGGGAGTGGGCCGCGGCTTATCGCCCGTGGCCTTTTTCCCCATCCCCTTCCCGGCCGGAGCCAGATCCACTACCAGGCGATGACCATAGCGTTCGTTGGGTTTCAGCAGAAAGCTCTTGGCACGGACCTTCTTCTTGAGGTCCAGTACCAGCCGCAGGTCATTGCCCGCGCGTACCCCGCTACGGATACCGATCAGCAAGGGCTCGTCGGCCTTCAGGACCGGCAGCTTGTCCTTGAGCCGGGCGTCCGGGATATCGATGACCAGGCGGTGCGGATTTTCGAGGGGAAAGATCTTGTGGGGAACCGAGGTCGCGATATCCAATACCAACCGGGTGCGATCGGGCGCCGTCCAGATGCGCGTGCCGCGGATCTCCACCTGTTGCGCCTGGAGAGGGAGTGACAGGAGAAGCAAGCACAGCGCGATCAGTTGGTACATCCCGGACCCCGAGTTGCCGGTTTATCTCCGGAACGAAAAACGGTAGTGGGTGAATCCTGTGTGATGTTCAAGGTTTGTTCTCACACCAAGCCACAAAGCCACGAAAAATCCTGCCGTGGTCTCGGACGGCTCTTGGCGTTGCCAGTGCCACCGCACCGTCATTCCGGGTGGGACCCCGGAATCTGCCGTTGCCAGGGACGGCGATCCGAGGCCTCCAATCGAGAGCCGTGTGGTTGCGGGCCTCTGCGCAGAGGGTGCAAACGTTGGACCTCACAGGTTCCGGTGACTGGCCATCCCTGGCACCTGGGTTCCGGCAATCCCTGCCGGAATGACGGCCAA
>JAIZWN010000587.1 GCA_020443945.1 Candidatus Thiosymbion ectosymbiont of Robbea hypermnestra
GATCTATAGGATGATAGGACAGGCAAAGCCTAGCGTGGTCTCGCGCCCCATCCTACAGATTTTAGGACTACCCGGAAGAATTCTTCGTGGCTTGGTGTGAGAACACCGAGTAGGCGTGACCTACCGACACGAGACAGAAACCGGCCAACGGGTTTGATGATCGTGAACCAAGACGATTTGCTGAAACGCATCACCAACCGCCCCGACGTATTCGGCGGCAAGCCGATAATTCGCGATCTGCGCATTTCGGTCGAACAGGTATTGAGCCTTCTGGCACAAGGCGAGTCCTTCGAGTCGATCCTCGACGATTATCCGGGGCTGGACCAAGCGGACATCGACGCCTGCCTTGCATACGCCCAGGCTAGCCAATCGGAGCAGACACCATGTATACCCTTTATCGTTTGAACGCGGACGACCTGGATAAAGGCTTCCTTCAGTCGCTCAAGGAATTGTTCAAGGGGCAGACCATCGAAATCGCGGTGAGCAGGGCCGAAGACGCCAGCGAGAACGAAACCGCTTATCTGCTGCAAAACCCCGAGAACCGGCAGCGATTGCTGCAAGCCTTGGAGAATGCGCGGCGTGGCGACCTCGTGACGGTCGAGATCGACACGCACCAATGAAGCGCATTGCGTTCGAGCGAGGGGCGTTCGAGGACTTCACCGACTGGGCGGTGAAAAACAAGAAGATCCACAAACGTATCGTCGCCCTGATTTCCGACGTGGCTCGACAGCCCTTCGAGGGCATCGGCAAGCCAGAGCCCCTGAAGCACGAGCTGCGAGGCTGCTGGTCTCGCCGTATCGACGACGAGCACCGACTCGTCTACAAAGTGGAGGGCGATGCGGTCGTGATCCTCGCTTGTCGGTATCATTACTCGTAAGTCGCTTGAACTGCTCTACTGCCTCCGCACCCGGGGGGCTGACCTGGGACGATGGTGTCAAAGCCCGAAGACGACCATGAAATGCACCCTTTTTAGGCACGGCGCTTACGAGCTGGATGAACGGCTGTCCGTGCTGCCGTTATGAAAGCTCCCGACCTTTACTTCTCACATTACGACAACGAATCGGGCAAGGGTGATCACAAGCACTTGGATGACTGAGGAGCATCCCTATCGGTTAACCACGCCCGCCCGACTGATCGAGGACTTCTGGAGCGATGTCGATGAACTCAGACCCCAAGCCCAATCCCGTCACCCTTGAAATCTGCCCGCGGGGGGAGACGAGCCGCCGAGCCTTGGCAGCGTTGGGAGGCAAGAGGCAGGATCGGTTCATCAGCTTCGAGTCCCCCGCACTGTTGTTCAAGGTGCTGACACGTAAGCGTTGGGAGCTGTTGGCAACCATGACGGGAGCCGGAGCGATATCGATACGCGAGGCCGCTCGCCGAGTGGGGCGCGACGTCAAGGCGGTGCACGGAGACGTCACAGCACTGCTGAACGCCGGGCTCCTGCGCAAAACTGAACAAGGCAAGATCCTGTTCCCTTACGATGCCGTACACGGCGACTTCATGCTGAGCGCGGCCTAGTGCCCCGTTTCACCTTATTTTTCGCTCTCAGCGCGGCGAGAAGTGGCCAGCCGCGAGGCGCGTGAGCGC
>JAIZWN010000588.1 GCA_020443945.1 Candidatus Thiosymbion ectosymbiont of Robbea hypermnestra
TTAGCAGATTGCGACGCGCGTGCCGACAAAACCGTAACCTGTTTTGGTTGTTTCCGGGATTCGGCGTATATACCCAGAGACAACAAAATTACAACACCACCGGAAACAGGATGTCGGCATGGTTTCATGTGCGGATGTCGAAGACGTAAAGCCGCGCTTCCTCGTCGCTGACCACATAGAGACGATTGGTGTCCGGGTCGATGGCGACGCCTTCCGCCTTCTCGATTTCCCGATATTCGCCTTTGTTCCCGTAGCCGAGCCTGGCGCTCTGTAAGACCCGGTTCGTCTTCCAGTCGTATAAAAATAACCTTCGGGCCTGATCGCTGATGATCCAGAAGCGATCGCGACTCAGGTCATAGTAGATGTCCGAAAAATCCAAATCTTCGGCCTTCACCTCGGGATCGCAAAAGCCGTTTTCGGCATTCAGCAAGCGGTGATTCCGAATCGTTTGCAGGTCCGCGGATACCTCCACGAGCAGGCCGGGTTTGCCCTCCTTCATGACGAAAATCGTGTCCGTCTCCCGGTTCCAGGTTATGCCCTCCAAGCCCTTGTTTGTTCCGCCCCCGATAAAATAACGCGCGATCGTATCGTAATCCGCCATGTCGGCCAGGCGCTGCCTGTCGGTCACCCTTCGCGTCGCGATGCGTATTTTGATGATCTCGTTATCGTCTTCTTTGATCGTGAGCAGGAATTCACCGCTGGGGTCGAGGGTAATGCCCTCCAGTCCCTTGTCCGGTATCTCGAAGGACTTTTTCTTCTTCAGGTTTCCATCGAGGCTCAATTTGAAGATCTTTTTCGTATCGTCGCTGATTGTCCACAGGGCATTTTTCCCATGGGACAGCGCCAGGCCCGAGGGCTCATACAGGCCCTCCCCCGCGTTCCCGAGTTTGAAATGGTTCAGATAGCTCAGGCTGAAACCCTGCTCATCGAGGCATGTGGAGTCGGTCACGGTGGTTCTCCTCAAGGTCATTGAGCGAATTGATGGGCACGCGGTGCTTCGTGCCGCCAACAAGCCGTCGCGGTTCGGCAATCTCCGTAGCCTGACCGGAACCCCGGACCAGCCTGCCGGGCGCTTGCCTTGCCTATCCTACCAGCCTGGAGCGTGGGAACGAACTAATATAGGCTTTGCCTAACCGACGCGGCGGGATGCGACCGTCCCTGGTCTTACCCGTCCTACGAGCTGTCTTTCAGATGCCTACGAAAAGGGCGAAATAAGGGGGTGAATGCAGGGTGCCCGAGCTGCCGGAGGTAGAGACTACTCTGCGGGGGATCGCGCCCCACCTGCGCGGGGCATGTATCGACCGCCTGCTGGTGCGCGAGCGCCGTCTGCGTTGGCCGATCCCGGCGGATACCGAGCGCCGGGTCCGCGGTCAGCGCATCCTGGGGTTGGATCGGCGCGGCAAGTATCTGCTGCTGGAGCTGGAGCGCGGGACCATCCTGATCCACCTGGGGATGTCCGGCAGCTTGCGGATACGGGCCGCCGACAGCCCGCCGGCGAAGCACGATCACCTGGACCTCTGCTTCCAGGGGGGCCAGTGCCTGCGCCTGCGCGACCCACGCCGCTTCGGGGTCTTTCTGTGGACGCCCGAGCCGCCCGCGGAGCATCCCCTGCTCGCGCACCTGGGACCCGAACCGCTGGAGCCCGGTTTCGACGGCGATTATCTCTACGCCCGCGCCCGCGACCGGCGGTGCGCGGTCAAACCCTTTATCATGGACGCGGGCCTGGTGGTGGGCGTGGGTAACATCTATGCCAACGAGTCCTTGTTTCGCGCGGGCATCCACCCGGCGCGCGCCTGCAACCGCATTGGCCGCGAACGCTACTGGCGGCTGGCGGCGGCGATCCGGGCCGTGCTCACGAGCGCCATCGAGCAGGGCGGCACCAGCCTGCGGGATTTCGTGCGGGACGACGGCAGCCGGGGTTACTTCTCCCTATCCCTCCAGGTCTATGGCCGCGCGGGGGAGCCCTGCCCCGGCTGTAGCGCGCCCATCCGGCTGCGTCGGATCGGACAACGCTCCAGCTTCTATTGCCCGAGATGCCAGACTTAAAGAACATCACAGTAGAGTAGAGGACAGGTTTCCCGTGTCCTTAGATTTGGCCTATCCGTTCCCGCCCCTTTCGTCTGG
>JAIZWN010000589.1 GCA_020443945.1 Candidatus Thiosymbion ectosymbiont of Robbea hypermnestra
TTAGCAGATTGCGACGCGCGTGCCGACAAAACCGTAACCTGTTTTGGTTGTTTCCGGGATTCGGCGTATATACCCAGGGACAACAAAATTGCAACCCTACCAAGGAATCCTGGCTTCATCCACCGCGTACAGGTAGATGTCCCAGGCGGATGTGGGGTCCTTGAAGGCCTCGAGGAAGCGGATGCGCGGATTTGCGTCCTCATCGATGCGCACCGCCGCCAGGATGTAACGTCCGCCCAGGGCGCGGAAGGCAGCATAATCGAGAGCCAGATGCCCCACCTCGGAGGTATTGCCGGCGGGGTTCTGCGCATAGGTGGCGCTATTTGAGAACAGGTAGATGCGCGAGCCCCAGTGATCGAAGAAAACCTTCAGGTCCCGGTTCTTGTCCAGTTCGCCGGCGATGATTTTGCGAAAGGCCCGTTTGTAGCTCAACGGGTAGCTCGGATAATAGCCGTCGAGGGTATGAAAGCCATTGTATTGGGCGATCATGGGGTGCAGGCCGAGCGAGGCCACGCGGTATTCCGCGGGATCCCGGCCGATATGGTCCCGGATGGCGCGGAACTGGTCTTCGGCGAAAAAGGCGCGGACGCTCGGTTTGTCGCGGTGGACGATCAGCTCGTGATGGGAAAGCTGGTAGAGGATTTGCAGCCCCAGCAGGCCGACGACGAGCAGGCGCAGGGATTTCGCCTCCCGCAGCAGCGTGCCGAGCGCGATGGCGAACAGCAGGATCCACAAGGTGGGGTAGAGGGCGTGAAAGCGGTCGAGCTGCATGGGAAAGACCCGGGTAACGGCCCCTTTGAGCTCGGCGATCCCCCCCCATTGCAGGAGTCCATACCAGAGTAGGGTCACCAGGAAATAGGCCACGATTACCAGGAAAATGGCGCGCGTGCGGCGTTCCGCCCGGCAGAGCACGAAGAGACCGGCACCGAGCACGAAGGGGAAGATCAGAAACCGATGCAGGCTGCGGGTGGCGATCAGGCCGGTATGAAACAGCGCCCAGGTCCGCTGCAGGGCCTCCCGCCAATCGATAACCTGATGGGCCCGGACGGCGAACTCGACCCGGTGCGAGACGAAGGCAGTGTCTACCAGGAAGTTCAGCAAGAGCCGATAGTGGGTGAACAGATAACCCACTGAGAGCAGCAGGAGCGCGAGTAGGGCCCCGGCGGAGGCCCGCCTTCTCGTCAGATCCCACAGCCACAGGAGACCCAGGGCAAGGAGCAGGAAGAAGCCGCTGAGCGCGAGGTTCGAATAGAAGGGAAACAGGAGCAGGATGAGCCAATCGTGCCCATGGTATAGCCCCCCCCGGATATTTAAAAAGGCGTACAGGACGAGCGGGATGCCGGCAATGCTGAGCCCACCGAACGGCCAGAAGGGAAGCAGCGCGAAGCAGAGGGCGCCGCCGACCTGGATGACGCGGTTTGGCTCGCCCGGCGCCAAATGGCGACGCAGCAGCAGGTACATGCCGAAGAAGCCGACGAGCGTAATGAGCATCCGGTTGACGACATAGGCGCCGTAAGGACCGAACAGGGCGTACAGGAGTACGAGGGCATCGAACTCGGAGGGCAAAACGCTCCGGGGCAGGCCATTGATACGTTCAATCGGGAAGTCATTGCGCGCGAAGAGGGCGCCGCTCTCGAGCAGGGTTTTGTACCAGACGAAGTTGGAATCGAGATTATCGTGAATCGCCAGGGTGGCGTCGGTCCCAGCGTAGAGGTAGGGCGCCAGGTAGATCAGGAGCGCGCCGACACACAGGGACAAGACCCCGCGCTCGCTGGCAAACAGGCCGCTCGCCAGGCCCATGTCACCGCTCCAGAATCGCATGGATCGCGGTGATCACGCGCTCCTGGTGATCTTCGAGGCCCAACCAGAGCGGCAGCCGCACCAGGCGGTCGGCGAGGGCCTCGGTCACCGGCAAGCCCCCGTGTGCGCGCCCTACCTGCCGCCCCCGTGGCGACCGGTGCAAGGGCACATAATGGAAGACGCACTGGATACCGGCCGCCCGCGTCGCCGCGAGGAAGCGGGTGCGGTCATCCCGGTCGCGCAACAGCAGGTAATACAGATGGGCATTGTGTTCGCGGGTCGCCGGGACGATCGGCCGGTGCACTCGCCCCGCGTGCTCCAACCGCTCGAACGCCGCATGGTAGCTTCGCCACAGCGCAAGCCGACGCGCGGTGATGGCGTCGGCCGCCTCCATCTGTGCCCACAGGAAAGCGGCGGCCATCTCGCCGGGCAGATAGGAGGAGCCGATATCCGTCCAGGTATATTGATCCACCTGCCCGCGCAAGAACCGACTACGGTCGGTGCCCTTCTCGCGAATCACCTCCGCCCGCTCGGCCAGCGCCGGGTCGTTGACCAGCAAGGCGCCCCCCTGGCCCGACAGGATATTCTTGGTTGCGTGAAAGCTGAGCGTACCCAGCTGGCCGATCGCGCCTAAGGGCCGACCCCGGTAGCTGGCCAGGATCCCCTGGGCCGCGTCCTCGATCACCCACAGCCCGTAACGCGCCGCGAGCGTCATGATGCCGTCCATCTCGCACCCGACGCCGGCATAATGCACCGGCACGATCGCCCGGGTACGCGCGGTAATGGCGGCCTCGATTCGTTGCTCATCCAGGTTCAAGGTATCGGGCCGGATATCCACGAATACCGGCGCCCCGCCCCGCAACACAAAGGCGTTGGCGGTGGAAACAGAGGTATAAGACGGCAGGATCACCTCATCCCCCGGCCGGATCTCGGCCAGGATCGCGGCCATCTCCAGGGCGCCGGTGCACGAATGGGTCAAGAGCGCCCGGTGGCAACCCGTGCGTTGCTCCAGCCAGAGCTGGCACCGCGCGGTGAAATCGCCCGCTCCGGCCAACCGGCCCGCGGCGTGGGCCGCGGCGATGTACGCAAGCTCCTGGCCGCAGAGATAGGGTCGATTGAACGGGATCGTCTTCACTCTGTGCCTCGCCCCGCTAACCGAAACAACCCCGCAAACGGATTCCCCGGCATCAGATAGCGCATAGAGAGGGCAAAATTCTTCGTGTCTTTGTGACTTGGTGTGAGAAAAAACGCTGAGCATCAGCGGCCTTCCCGTAACCAGTGAAACGTCGCTTCCGGTCGCCGGAAACGGAAACCGAGCTTCGCGTAGAGATTGAGTATCGCCACATTCCGCGCCGGAATACTCGTCACCACGCCATCGCGGCCGGCATCCCGGCAATAACGCAGCAAGGCACGCCAGACGCGCTCACCATACCCCCGACCCTGCCACGCGGGATCAATCGCGCCCAAATGCCAATAGACACCCTTGTCTCCCATCGACTCCACAATAAAAAAGCCGATAATCCGCGTATCCATGACAACCTTGAGCAACCGCTGCCGCGGATGATCGAGACTATTGGCAACCCAACGACCATAACGCGCATCGGCCAAACCCGAATCCAACCGCGGATCCACATGATAACGGCCATGACGGAAGGACCGCTCGGCGATCTCCCGCAATGCCGCGAGATCGCAACGAAGCGCCGGCGCAATCACAAACCCATCCGCTGGAAACGCCAGCGCTTGCAACCGATCGAGCTCGGGATACAAAACCGTCTCGATAAAACCAAAGCCCTTAGATTCCAGAAACATGGACTCGGACAATTGCTCCTGGGGCAGACGACAACTCACAAGCCCGATCGCCTTCTCATCCCGCCACCGCCGAAACCCATCATAATCACGCGCCGCCGCGGATTCGTCCAGCACGGTCAAGCGGTCGATCCGCGCGACGGAAAAACCAAAAACCACCGAATCCCACGGCACCACACGCGCCGTCAGTCGCAAACCCGAACCCGCGCACCGATACGGCGGGACCGAGGCCCTCACGGCGCCACCCCCGGTTCCTCCCGAGGGCATCGCACAGGCCCATCCGGCCGTGGCGTCTGCTCCCGCACCACATAGGGCGGACGCCCCATCGCCCGCAAGTAAACCCGCGCCAGATACCCACCCAGAATGCCGAGCGCCAGCAATTGCACGCCCGAGAAAATAGCGAGAAGCGACACCGGAAAAACAACCCCCGGCATCCCGCCCCCCGACAACAAAGAGCAAACCAACCCACAGGCCAACACCCCGAGACCGAACAACCCAAATACAAGCCCGATCACGCCGGCCATACGCCAAGGTCGGGTCGCAAACCCGATCAGCATACTCAAGGCATGGCGGACCAACTTAGGCGGCGTATAGCCGGATTCACCATACCTGCGCGGCTCATGGCGCACCGAAACGGCCGCGAAACGGGAAGTAGCCCGCGTCAACAACACATCGATATTGACCGTGGGATTTCGATAATCCGCAAAGGCATCACGCAACCGCGTGCGAAACACCCGAAAGGCGCTTACCCGCCCAGCCTGAGCCATCCCCATCGCCCCCGCCAGCGCCAGCCTGACGATCCGGGACGCCAGACCACGCAACGGCCCATACCGCTCGCGCTCCGGCGAGCCATAGACAACGTCATAGCCCTCATTCAACTTCGCCAGCAACCTGGGCAGCTCATCCGGCGGATGCTGAAGATCATCATCCATAGTCACAATCACGCCGCCGCGCGCCGCGCGGATGCCGCACAACAGGGCATTATGCTGGCCGTAATTACGGCCCATCCGCAACCCCCGCACCCGCGGGTCGGTTGCCGCCAACCCCCTGATCAGCTCCCAGGAATGATCGCCGCCGCAATCCTCGACAAACAGCATCTCACAACCATCCGGGTAATCGGCAAAGACCCCCGTGAGACATCCATAAAGCGCCGGCAAACTCTCCGCCGAGCGATACACCGGAATCACAACGGAAATCATCATGCGGGTAGTGTTCTAGTTTTGTGATCTGTGATGGGTAGTGTTCTAACTTTGTTGTTTCCGGGATTCAGTGTATATACCCAAAGACAACAAAGTGACGGCGCCACCGCTGA
>JAIZWN010000590.1 GCA_020443945.1 Candidatus Thiosymbion ectosymbiont of Robbea hypermnestra
CCCGGAATGACGGTGCGGTGGCACCGGCAACGCCAAGAGCCGTCCGAGACCACGGAAGCATTCTTCGTGGCTTGGTGTGAGAACACTGAAGGCGGTGACCCACCGACAAGTGTATGGGTTTGCTGTACCTGATCTGCGAGGGGATTCGGTTAATTGAGAACGCCCCCTAGAAGATAACCCCGACCCCGCCGAAGACGCCGCCGCTTCTGCCGCCGATTCCGATGTTTACCCAGGGGCGCGACGCCGGGCCGTGGGGCTTTTGTTGTTGGTCCGGCCAGGGGTGGACCTTGTAGCTTTCCAGCAGCGGGAAGCCGTAGGCCGCATCCCCGAGCCGCCCCCTTCGGATCCCGACGATGCGGCCGGTCGCGCTGACCGCTTGCCCGATCCGATAGTCGGTGGTTTCCAGGAATCCCGGATAGAGGATGATGAAGCGTCCCGTTTGCTCGGAGCCGGCGCGGGGACGACCGCAGTCGTCCAACGGGTAGGCGATGACTTCGAACTCCGTGTTGTCTTTGTGGTGGCGTGTCTCGATCAGGGTTCCGCCCCATTGGGCCGAGGTGCCGACGGGATCGCCGGTGGCGGATACCGCGGCCGGGGTGAGGGAGGTCCCGACGGATGTCAGGCAAAGGTCGCCCGCGCAACCCGTCAGCAGAAGCAGGAGGCAAGGGATAAGAAGACCGAGGTGTCGCATCGTTGGTGCCGCCGAGTGCGTCCGCTTACCAGTACCAGGGGTGCCAGGGATAATAGTGCCAGGGCCAGTGGTGGTACCAGGGGCTCGGGTAGAAGTAGGGTGGTTCGGACGGTGTGGGCCGCGGCCAGAGATGGGATTGCTCGACCGTGACCACCGGGTAAGGATAAGGATACTCGCCGATGGGCCGGGTCTCCAGGCGCTTCAGGCGTCCGGTTATGGTGAGTAGGCGCTTCTCGGGGTATTCCGCCGGATCGGCGAATCCCGACAGCAGGGCGAGGAAGCGGCCGGTGCCGGGCGCCTTTCCCCGCGGTTGTCCACGGGCGTCGAGCGGACGGGACAGGAGCTCGATCTCGGTGGTTTGCTGCCGATTCCGGACCGCGAGAATGGTTCCGCCCCAGCGCACCCGCCGTTCCAGAAAGCGGTCGGGTGCTTTTTGTACCTGCGAAATCGAGACCGGTTTTTCCGGTGCCTCGCCAATCGCCGGGGGTACCCGTGAGGAGACGCACCCGGCGAGCAGCAGGAGCGAAAGAGAGAGAATCGCCCCGGCTGGTCGATGGCGCGACAGTGGCGCGGATGGTTCGGGTTTCATCGCCAGTGGGCCCCGATGGCTCCGATTCCGGCCGGTGTGCCCTGGTTGCTCCGGGGTCGGGTCAGGGCTCTATGTATTTGAAAACCTTGACGACCTTGGTCACGCCGGACACATAGCGCGCCTTTTCCGCCGCCGCGTCCCCCTCCCAGGGGTACACCAGACCCATGAGGAATACGGCGCCCGCCTCGGTAACGACCTTGACGTGGTTCGCACTGAAACCGGGGACATCCATCTTCGTCAGCGCAAGCTTGACCCGGGAGGTGATCAGGGCGTCCTTGCTCTCGCGGGCAAAGCTCTCCGGCGGTCCGATGGTGACCTCGTTGATCACCTTCTCCACCTTCGGCAGGTGGGCTACCAGGCGGGCGAAGCGGTCACTGACGGCTTGGGTCTCGGCCTGGCCGGTGAGCAATGCCAGATGGTTGTAGCTCGTGATAGAGATGCGGCTGTATTTGTCGATGTCCGGGTTGTCGGCCAAGAGCTGGATCGCCTGGTGCTCGATGTACTCGTCGTCCAGAATGGTGCGCGAATCGCGTCGTTCGTGGACTACCATGGTCCCCGCGGCGATGCCGCCGAGCAGCATTTCGGCACATCCCGACAACAAGGGGACGATAAGGCCGAGGATCAGCGCCGTCTGCAAGAGCCCCTTGTTCAGCGTTCGGGTTGGCCCGGTACCCCGTTTCACCTTGTTCTGCATTCTTAGAGTCCTCCCAAGACGCGGTTGCTCGGATTATTCCACACTGAATGCATTGCGGATCCAATCGATCCGGTCGGTGCCGCTGACCGCGACGACATCGAAGCGGCAGGGCAGCCTGGTCGGATGATACCGCAGGTAATGCGCCGCGGCTGCCGCGAGTCGACGCTGCTTGTGGATATCGACGGTCTCCGCCGGGGTGCCGAAACGCGGGGATGCCCGGAATCTGACCTCGACGAATACCAGGATCTTCCCTTCGCGCATCACCAGGTCGATCTCGCCGCGGCGGCAGCGATAATTACGCGCCAGCAGACAAAGACCGCTGTCTTGCAGGTAATCGCAGGCGAGACCTTCCCTCTCACTGCCTACCTGAGCCCCCCTTTTCACCTTATTTTGCGTTCTCCGCGGGGCGAGAAGCGGCCAGCCCAATAACCCCCGTAGGATAGGCAGTGAGCGGAGCGAACCGCATCGATTGCGTATCGGCCCACGCTGATGTGGTTCGCTTCGCTCACTGCCCAAACTTATATGATCTGTTTTCAAGGAAACGCCAAGATAAGGTTATCAAAGGACTTGCTGGAGAGTACCTGGGGAAGCCGTCCCAACCTGAGACCGCGAGTCTGCACGGACAGAGCGGTCCCCCGCCCTCTTCGTCCATACCGAAGCGTATCCTAAGGCCTTGAGCCATGCTCTTGAGCCTGCGTAACCAAGTCGGTAGACGAGGGTGCAGGGTCGGGGAACCAGGTTACGATCTTACTGGATTTTCTGCCGATGAGGAACGAGCCAAGAAGGTTGCCGGAACTAATGTCAGCGCCAAAGCGGCCACGGTGGTGATCCGCTGCGCGGAGCAGGCAGGTAAGTCCCGTGCGTTCGACAATACCCCCCGAGGACATGCCGCCGTGGTCAACGCCTTGCGCACAGCGCAGGTGCGCCGCGTCTGTCTGGAGGCCACCGACTTGTATCACCTGAATCTGGCCCTTGCCAGCGTGGGAGCCGATTCGGACGCGCCAGCGTCCTGAAATCCCGCCCGCCAAAGCGGCCACCAGGGGGGGGGCCGCCCGCCGGAGCGTGGCAACGAGCAAAATGCTAAAGTTATCCAGACCCTTGACCTGCACTTGTTCGGGGAATTGCCCTGGTGGGAGACCTCATGATCGTCTCACAGGGTGGAGCCCGATGGACGCTCGGTGCGAAAGCGATTCAATGGCGTATGACTGCGGGCCAATGTAACGATATTCATCTCGACGGGGGGATCCCGGATGGCGAATAAGCTCCATGTCGCCGTTATCGGTGTCGGCTATCTCGGTCGCTTCCACGCCCTCATTTACTCCCGCATGCCCGATGTGGCGCTGGTCGGGGTGGTGGACCCAAACGCCGAGCGTGCACGTTCCGTGGCGGCCGAAGCGGGCTGTACCGCCTTCACGCGGGCGGAGGCGCTCCCCGGGCGGCTGGATGCCGTGAGTATCGTCACCCCGACCGGGAGCCATCTGGAGGTGGCGGCGCCCTTCCTACGGCGCGGCATCCACGTGCTGCTGGAAAAACCCATCGCCGCGACCCGTGAGGAAGGCGAGGAGATCGTGCGCCTGGCGGAAGGGTCCGGCGCCATCCTGCAGATCGGCCACCTGGAACGGTTTAACGCGGGGGTCATGGCGTTGGCGCAAAGAATCTCCTCGCCCCGTTACCTGGAGGCGCAACGCATGGGGGAATTCACCGGGCGGGCGACGGACGTGGATGTGGTCGCCGACCTCATGATCCACGACATCGACATTATTCTCTCGCTGATGAATGCGCCGATCCGGCGGGTCGCGGCAATCGGCACGCCGGTATTGACCGAACACATCGACATTGCCAACGCCCGTCTGGAGTTCGCCGACGGGGCGGTGGCAAACGTGGTCGCCAGCCGGGTCTCGGACAAGAAGATACGGCACATCCGCGCCTTTCAGCCCAGCGGCTACCTGTCCCTGGATTTTGTCGCCCAGACAATCGAGATCGCCTATCCCGAGGAGACCCGGGGCGCGGAGCGACCCGGGATCGCGCGCGAACGCATCGCGGTCGAGTCCGTCAAACCCCTGGACCGGGAGCTCGAGGCCTTCGTCCACTGCGTGCGAACCTCCCGCCCCCCGCTGGTCGATGGCCGGGTCGGGCTTGCGGCCCTGAATGTAGCCCTCGAGGTGCAATCCGGTATCCGAGCGGGAATAGGCCCGGGATGACAGCCGGTTTGCGTTCGTTTATCGACAGTACACACCGAAATCCCCTACCCCGATAATGATTCGGTAGTCCGCCATGACCGCCTATATCCTCCGCCGATTACTGTATGCCGTCCCCATCCTGATCGGCGTGAATCTGATTACCTTCCTGTTGTTCTTCGTCGTCAACTCCCCCGATGACATGGCCCGGATGCAGCTGGGCGTCAAGCGGGTGACGCCGGCGGCGATCGAGACCTGGAAGCAGGAGCACGGCTATGACCAGCCGCTGCTGTTCAACGACCGGGCCGAAGGGCTGGGCAAGCTCACGGAGACCATCTTCTTCCGGAAATCCGTGCGGCTGTTCGCCTTCGACTTCGGCTCCTCGGACAGCGGGCGGGACATCGGATTCGACATCTCCCAGCGCATGTGGCCTAGCCTTGCCATCGCCGTGCCCGTGCTCCTGGTGGGGCTTTTGGTCAATATCAGCCTGGCCCTGTTCATCGTCTTCTTTCGCGCCACCTACATCGACTATGCGAGTCTGGTTCTGCTGGTGGCCATGATGTCCATCTCCGGGCTCTTCTACATCATCGGCGGCCAATACCTGCTGAGCAAGCTGTTCCACCTGGTGCCCATCTCCGGCTACGACACCGGGCCGGCGGCCTGGAAGTTCCTGATCCTGCCCGTCAT
The DNA here is from genome assembly GCA_020443945.1 of Candidatus Thiosymbion ectosymbiont of Robbea hypermnestra. Lineage (GTDB taxonomy): Bacteria > Pseudomonadota > Gammaproteobacteria > Chromatiales > Chromatiaceae > Thiosymbion > Thiosymbion ectosymbiont_B. The sequence continues at coordinate 4,839 of JAIZWN010000590.1, forward strand.
CATCGGCGTCATCGGGGGCGTCGGCGCCGGCACCCGCTGGTATCGCACCCTGTTCCTGGAGGAAATTGGCAAGGACTATGTGCGCACCGCCCGCGCCAAGGGCTTAAGCGAGCGCCTGGTCCTGTTCCGGCACGTGCTCGGGAACGCCCTGATCCCCATCCTCACCGGCGTGGTGGTGGTACTGCCCCTGCTCTTTATGGGCAGCCTGATTACCGAGTCCTTCTTCGGCATTCCGGGGCTGGGCAGCTATACCATCGACGCCATCAACAACCAGGACTTCGCCATCGTGCGGGCCATGGTCTTCCTCGGCTCCGTCCTCTACATCCTGGGACTCCTGCTCACCGACATCTCCTACACCCTGGTGGACCCCCGGGTGCGACTGAGTTGACCGGAAGCGAGAACCACGAATGAACACCAATGGACACGAATATTTTCATCGGCGCCGAACTCGATCGGTTTTTTAGCCGCAAAAGCCGTAGAATGGGGTCAGGTCTTGATCCGTGATCCTTGAAGGCACAGGTCAAGACCTGACCCCTTTCCCCGCAGGGACAACAAAGTTACGGCGCCACCGCTGACAGGTCGAGCCATTCTGCGTGGTTCGTGCTGTCTTCCAATCGTACAGGATTAACAG
>JAIZWN010000591.1 GCA_020443945.1 Candidatus Thiosymbion ectosymbiont of Robbea hypermnestra
AAATCCCCTCGCAGATCAGGTACAGCAAACCCATACACTTGTCGGTAGACCGCGCCGACTCGGTATTCTCACACCAAGCCACAAAGCCACGAAGAATTCTTCCGTGGTCTCGGACGACTCTTGGCGTTGCCGGCGCCACCGCACCGTCATTCCGGGTGGGACCCCGGCATCTGCCGCTGCCAGGGACGGCGACCCGAGGCCTCCCATCGAGAGCCGCGTGGTTCCGGG
>JAIZWN010000592.1 GCA_020443945.1 Candidatus Thiosymbion ectosymbiont of Robbea hypermnestra
TTGGTGTGAGAATACCGAGTCGGCGCGGTCTACCGACAAGTGTATGGGTTTGCTGTACCTGATCTGCGAGGGGATTTAGCTTAATTGAGAACGCCCCCTAGCGTCGCTGGGCGGGGAACCCGACCTGGTCGAGAAACCTCACCCCGCATTGTGACCTTACGCGGTAACCGACCGCAAGAAGCCTATCGAGGTTGTAGTGCTTGACTATCCTCACTTTCGACATGAAACACTTGCACGTACCCTGCCGGGTGTTTAGGGTGAACGAGACCAAATTCGGATCGAACAGGAGGGGATCATGATGGAATCGGTAATCAGCCTCAGCGCCTTCAAGTCCGACGCCAGCCGGTTGCTGCGGAAGATAGGAGAGGGATCGGAATCCCTCGTCCTGACCCAGAACGGCAAGGCACGAGCCGTGGTGGAGGATTACGATGTGCATCGGCGTCGCCAGGAGGCCCTGCTGTTCCTCAAGCTCATGGTGCAGGGCGAAACCGATGTTCAACGCGGCAAACTGACGGCGCAGGAAAAGGTCTTCTCGACCGTGCGTGACCGCCTGGCGAGCGACCAGGTCGAGAATGGCTGAGTATGCCGCCGTCCTCTGGACGGATACGGCGCGCGGGGATTTGGCGGCCATCGTCGAATCCATCGCCGAGGACAGCCCGCAAAACGCGCTCGTAGTCCTCGATCGGCTCGCGGCAAGGGCGTCCACTCTGGTATCCAATCCCCAGCGGGGACGCATGGTTCCGGAGCTCCGGTTTTTGGACCTGGGCCAATACCGCGAGCTGATCGAGCGTCCTTGGCGCATCATCTACCGCATCGAACAGCATCGCGTTCTGGTGGTCGCCGTGCTCGACGGGCGGCGGGATCTGCAATCCCTCTTGATCGACCGGCTGGTTCGCAGCTGAGGGCCATCTGTTGGGGTTGCCAGCTCACCCCAACCTGCGGGCTGAAAGTTCCTGGCCGAGTTCCAATCGGACAGGATTCACAGGATTTTCAGGATTAACAAGATAGTGTTGTAGTTTTGTGATCTGTGATGCTTGAATCCGCGGATTATGCCGATTCTCGCCGATGAAAAAACGCGGTAATCCGTGAAAATCGGCGTAATCCGCGGACAACAATAATGGTGAAGGGAGGCCTCTACACCAAATCCCGGAAACCACAAATCTAAGACACCACCCGCGTTGGATACCTCGGAGATCGCGGCTAACGCTCCCTCTCCCACCGGGAGAGGGCCGGGGAGAGGGGGATCAAACAGGCGAG
>JAIZWN010000593.1 GCA_020443945.1 Candidatus Thiosymbion ectosymbiont of Robbea hypermnestra
CCGCTCCAGCGGCCAGGATTTCAGGACGCTGGAGCGTCTGGAATTGCTCCCACGCTGGAGCGTGGGAGCCAGAGACACTCCGCGGCGCGGAGCTTGTGCATTCCCACGCGGCGCATGGGAACGAGAGAAATGTTGCGACGGACCGAGATGACGCCGGCATGAATAATCCCGACCGCCTGATCGACCCGGCCGCCGAGTCCGAGGACCAAGCCCTGGACCGGGCCATCCGTCCCCGGCGTCTGGCGGACTATGTCGGCCAACCGGCGGTGTGCGAGCAGATGGAGATTTTTATCCAGGCCGCCCGGGGGCGTGGCGACGCCTTGGATCATGTGCTTATTTTCGGTCCGCCGGGGTTGGGCAAGACCACCCTCGCCCATATCGTCGCCCACGAGATGGCGGTGGGTCTGCGCCAGACCTCCGGCCCGGTGCTGGAGAAGCCGGGGGACCTGGCCGCCCTGCTCACCAATCTGGAGCCCGGGGATGTCCTGTTCGTGGACGAGATCCACCGCCTGAGCCCGGTGGTGGAGGAGGTCCTCTATCCCGCGCTGGAGGATTACCAGCTCGACATTATGATCGGCGAGGGGCCGGCCGCCCGCTCCATCAAGCTGGATCTTCCTCCCTTCACGCTGGTGGGCGCCACGACCCGCGCCGGGCTGTTGACCTCGCCCCTGCGGGATCGCTTCGGTATCGTGCAGCGGCTGGATTACTACTCGCCGGAGGAGCTTACCCGCATCGTCCGGCGTTCCGCCGCTATCCTGAATCTCGCGGTGGAGGCGGACGGCTGCCGGGAGATCGCCCGCCGCTCCCGGGGCACGCCCCGGATCGCCAACCGCCTGCTGCGGCGGGTGCGGGATTATGCCCAGGTCCGGGCCGACGGGCGGATCACGGCGGAGGTGGCGGACCAGGCGTTGACCATGCTCAAGGTGGACGGCCTGGGCTTCGACCACATGGACCGCCGGCTCTTGCTGGCGGTGATCGAGAAGTTCGCCGGCGGACCGGTGGGGGTGGAGAGCCTGGCGGCGGCTATCGGCGAGGAGCGGGGTACCATCGAGGATGTGCTCGAGCCCTATCTCATCCAGCAGGGATTCCTCATGCGCACGCCCCGGGGGCGTCTGGCGACCCTCGCCGCCTACGGCCACTTCGGCCTGGCCGCGCCGCCAAGGGTCCAACCAGCGGCCGCTACGGCCGCTACGGCCGGCACGCCGGATCTGTTCCGTGACGCCGAGGCCGCTCCCCCCACGGCTCACAACCGGAACCTTCGGTCATCATGATGGATACAAGGTTTGCGGCCGCGAAGCACCAGCCCGCGCGGATCCAGGGCTTTACGCTCATCGAGCTCCTGCTTGTGATGGCCGTGATCGGCGTCCTCGCGGGGCTGGCCTATCCCTCCTATACCGAGGCCGTCCGGAAGACCCGGCGCACCGATGCCATGAGCGCGCTCATGGCGGCGGCCCAGGGCCTCGAACGCTGCCATAGCCAGCTCGGCAATCTTTACGATCACCCGGACTGCCCGCTCCAATCGGGGGTCGCGATCGCCTCGCCGCGGGGGTTCTATCGGATCACGCCGACCGTGACGGCCGCCACCTATCGTCTGACCGCCACCCCCGTCCCGGAGGGTCCGCAGGCTACGGATGCCGGCTGCGCCTCCTTCACCCTGACCAACATGGGGGTAAGGACCGCCACCGGGGACCTCGGGGACGATTGCTGGGATTGAGCGAAGGTTTGTGCGCGGCGGTGTTTCGTCTACACTGACGGCATGTCCGGCAAGCTCTTCATTCAAACCTACGGCTGTCAGATGAACGAGTACGACTCCGCCCGCATGGCGGAGGTCCTCGCCGAGTCCCACGGCCTTGAGCGCATTTCCCGTCCCGAGGAGGCGGATGTGCTGCTGCTCAATACCTGCTCGGTCCGGGAAAAGGCCCAGGAAAAGGTGTTCTCCCAGCTCGGCCGTTGGCGTCCCTGGAAGGAGCGCAACCCGGCCCTGGTGATCGGCGTCGGCGGCTGCGTGGCGAGCCAGGAGGGCGCGGCGATCCGGGAGCGGGCGCCCTATGTGGACCTGGTGTTCGGGCCCCAGACCCTGCATCGACTGCCGCGGATGCTCGCGGAGCTGCGGGCGCGCCGCCGCCCCCAGGTGGATGTCTCCTTCCCCGCGATCGAGAAGTTCGATTGCCTGCCCGAGCCGCGGGCCCAGGGACCGACGGCCTTTGTCTCGGTGATGGAGGGCTGCTCGAAATACTGCACCTACTGCGTGGTGCCCTACACCCGCGGAGAGGAAATCAGCCGACCCTTCGACGAGGTAATCGCGGAAGTGGCGGCGCTGGCCGAGCAGGGGGTGCGGGAGGTCACGCTCCTGGGCCAGAATGTCAACGCCTACCGGGGGGCGCTGCACGACGGGGGGCAGGCCGACCTGGCGCTCCTGATCCGCTATCTGGCCGCTATCGAGGGCATCGGCCGCATCCGCTACACCACCTCCCACCCCGTCGAGCTCTCCGATTCCCTGATCCAGGTCTACGCGGACGTACCCGAGCTGGTGAGCCATCTGCATCTGCCGGTGCAGAGCGGCTCCGACCGGATCCTGGCCGCCATGAAGCGGGGCCATACGGTGCTCGAATACACATCCAGAATCCGCCGTCTGCGCCGGGTGCGGCCGGATATCGGCATCTCCTCCGACTTCATCGTCGGCTTTCCGGGCGAGACGGAGGAAGACTTCGCCGCCACCCTGGAGCTGGTGGACGAGATCGGCTTCGATACCAGCTTCAGCTTCCTCTACAGCCGGCGCCCCGGCACGCCCGCCGCGGATTACCCCGATACGGTTTCCGTTGCGGTCAAGCAGGCGCGCCTGGCGCGTTTACAGGAGCGCCTCGATCACCAGGCCCGGACCATCGGCCGACGCCTGGTGGGCGCCACTCAGCGGATACTGGTGGAGGGACCCTCGCGCAAGGACCCGACGGAGCTGGCGGGTCGCACCGCCAACAATCGCGTGGTCAACTTCGCGGGCCCGCGGGCGCTGATCGGAACCTTCGTGGAACTGACCATCACCCGCGCCCTCCCCAACTCACTCCGCGGAGAATACAGAGGAAACACCCTGTAACCCACAGGCGTCGGCCATCCTTGACCAAGAAAGCACGCAAACCCCTGCCCGAACCATCCGGCGCGGTGGAGATTAAGTCCCTGACGCCGGAGGGACGGGGGCTCGCCCAAGTCGAGGGCAAGCCGGTGTTCCTCCACGGGGCCTTGCCGGGAGAGCGGGTACGGTTCCGATATACCCGAATCCGCAGAGACCATGGCGAGGGTGCAGTGATCGAGGTCCTGCGGGCATCCCCCGAACGCGCGCAACCACGCTGCCCGCACGCGGATATCTGCGGGGGGTGCAGCCTGCAACATCTGGACCCCGAGGCCCAGATCCGCTGGAAACAGACACTGTTGGCACGGACCCTGGACGGCGCCGGCAAGCTGTGCCCCGAGCGATGGTTGCCGCCCTTGACCGCCGCGCCCTGGGGCTATCGGCGCAAGGCCCGGCTCGGGGTCCGCTATGTGGCCAAGAAGGGGCGCACTCTGGTGGGTTTCCGCGAGCGCGGGACCTCCTACGTCGCCGACCTGCGGCGTTGCGAAATCCTGCACCCCGCGGTGGGGGAGCGGCTGGCGGCCATCGCCACCCTCCTGGACGGCCTCTCGATCCGCGAACGGATACCCCAGATCGAGCTGGCGATGGGAGAAGGCCCGTGCGTGCTGGTACTGCGGGTCCTGGCGTCACCCTCGGCGGAGGATGTGACCCGGCTGACGGCATTCGGCGCGGCCCATGGGTTGCACTTCTATGTACAGGAAGGCGGGGCCGAGACCATCCGGCCCCTCCCCGGTCAAGGCGCCGACCTCTACTATCGCCTTCGCCTGCCCGACGCGGACATCCGCCTGGATTTTCAACCGACGGACTTCACCCAGGTCAACCTGGGGCTCAACCGGCTGATGGTGGATCAGGCGTTGGCCCTGCTCGATCCCCGAGCGGACGAGCGCATACTCGATCTCTTTTGCGGGCTGGGAAACTTTACGCTGCCCATTGCCCGCCAGGCCGCGGAAGTAGTAGGCGTGGAGGGAGACGCGGGATTGGTGGCGCGGGCCCGGACCAATGCCGAACGCAACGGCATCGGGAATGCCCGCTTTGTTGCCGCCGACCTCTACGGCGCGCCGGACCACCCGCCCTGGACCGCGGGACGATACCACAAGGTACTGTTGGACCCACCCCGTAGCGGCGCGCTCCCGATCCTGGAGGAGCTGCCGGGTCTGGGCGCCCGGCGTATCCTGTATGTATCCTGCTCCCCCACCACCCTGGCGCGGGATGCGGACCGGTTGGTGAACGGCCTCGGCTACCGGCTGGCGGCGGCAGGCGTTCTGGACATGTTTCCGCACACGGCACATCTGGAGTCCATGGCGGTGTTCGAGCGCGATTGACGCGCGGGCGTGGAGGATTTGCGGGATGGGCGTGGAAATAGAACGAAAATTCCTGGTCAAAGACGATTCCTGGCGCTCCGCCGTCGAATCGCGGACCCGGCTGATACAGGGCTACCTGGCGGACGGCGACAAGGCGACGGTCCGGGTGCGGGTAACGGGCGAGGCTGCCTACCTCACCATCAAGGGACCGACCGCGGGGGTCACGCGTAGCGAATACGAATATCCACTGCCGGTCGCGGACGCCCAGGCCATGCTGCGGGAGCTGGCGGTATATCCCGCCATCGACAAGACCCGCTACCGGGTGCGCGCCGGCGAACACCTGTGGGAGCTGGACGTGTTCGCCGGGGAGAACGCGGGATTGGTGCTGGCGGAGCTGGAGCTCGGCTCCGAGCAAGAGGCCTTCGAGCGGCCGGCATGGGCAGGAGAAGAAGTAAGCGGCGACCCGCGTTACTACAACGTCAATCTGGCGCGGAACCCCTATCGGCGCTGGTGACACCGTCTACCGGTTGCCAGGGGAGATCAGGGGAACCCTGAAACGCTCGATCAATCGGTTCGACCCACTGCCTCCAAGTCTTTTGTAACCATATCTTCTATCAATCCATCGAAAGAAACATCAGGCTCCCATCCGAGCCTTGCTTTTGCTTTAGAACAATCTCCCAAAAGAACATCGACCTCCGCGGGCCTGAAAAGATCCTTATTCAACACCACAAAATCACTAGAGTCCATCCCTAAAAATCCGAAGGCCTTCTCACAAAATTCCCGAACGGAATGAGTCTCCCCGCTGCATACTACATAATCATCCGGAGTGTCCTGCTGAAGCATAAGCCACATCGCCTTCACATAATCCTTTGCATGGCCCCAGTCCCTTTTCGCATCCAGATTCCCCAGCTCCAGCCTATCAGTCAAGCCCGCTTTTATCCTTGCCGCATGATAAGTTATCTTTCTGGTTACAAATTCAAAACCCCTTCTGGGAGATTCGTGATTATACAGTATGCCATTGCAGGCAAAAAGATTATACGCTTCCCTGTAATTCCTTGTTAAATCAAAGCCTACCACTTTCGAGATCGCATAAATCGACCTGGGATGAAAAGGGGTCAGTTCATTTTGGGGAACCTCCCGAACCTTGCCGAACATTTCGCTGCTTGCCGCAAAATAGAACCTCACATCCGGGACAATCTCCTTTAAGGCCGAAAGAATATAATGGGTTCCGTTTACGTTGGAGTGAAAAGTCGAAAACTCATCCTCAAAACTGTATGACACAAAACTCTGTGCCGCCAAATGATATACCTCATCCGGTTTGATAGCGGAAATCACTCTATATATGGAGGGGTAACTCTCAAGGGAGCCGGGAATAAGCTCAATATCATCCACTATATCAAGAATCCTGCTCATCCTGTGGAGTTTATCTTCCGACGCGACGCGCCTTATCAAACCAAATACCCTATATCCTTTTTCCAGGAGCAACTCCGCAAGATAAGAGCCATCTTGCCCTGTTATCCCTGTTATCAATGCTTGTTTCATGATTTCTCCTATTGAGAAATTACAATTACACCTACTCGATTCCGCCCTTTTTACAATGCCGTTCCTTTCTGGCTTACACTTAAATCGAATTCCGAGGGCAGTAAACAAATGAGCTGAAATCGACCTTATAATAAAGAAATCCGTTTGTCGCCTCGGTCCCTCCCAGCGAACAACTATAGCGAACCTCCGTCTGATTGTTGATCCCTATGGCTACCACGTCTATGCTGATTATCCTTGTCTATCTAGATAAGGGTATATCGCCGAACAACGCATTAATGCGAGTGCCTGGTAAAAGAAATCCTTCAACTTCAAGTATTGGTATCTGTTCTTCTATCATTGAAATATTCTCAAAGTACAGGCTGGCTCTCTTTGGACGATCAGCATAAAGCTTATCCTCTACTGACCAAGCGTGACTTTTTTTCCCCAGTCTCACAAGATACGCATAATATTCTTTCCCGGAATCATCAATTATTTTAGATTTATGATCTCCTTTGATATGAATTATAAATCCTTCGGGTTCAGTATCCGTCGTGCTGGTAATAAAAAAATCACAGATTATATTGCTCTCCGAACGTCTGCATACTCGCAGGTCTAAAGTAATCTCACTGATTTCTACTTTCGTGACTGTCGACGGCCGATAAGTGGTTGCTGGCGGCTTAGTGATTGTAGGTTGATCTTTATCTGAATGAATCAACTTGTGTTCTGCCTGTGATTTACTTTTTGTGTACTCAACCATGCCCCAGAGTATTGAAACTTCATCACCAGGCTCAGCCTGGTAGTGCGCGACAAACCAAACCGTTGCTCCAGCCACTAATAGAGCCGGTATTACCCACATTCCATACCGCCGCACTAATTCAGTCATTATGTTATCCATCATTATGCCTTTCTCAATCTCTTTTACTTCTGGGGACCTTGAAAAATGGCGGTCCATCCCTGCCCCGCACGGGCACCTTGAATTTTTCAAAGCATAAAGGGGTCAGGTCTTGACCTGTGCCTTCAAAGGTCACGGATCAAGACCTGACCCCATTTCCCCCTATCCCCCCCTACGGTCCTTAAGCCCCCAAACGTGCCCAGCATCAGTGAACCGATACGCAGTCGATGCGGTTCGCTTCGCTCACCACATCCTACCAGAGGTCACCTGCAAGATTAAGAGAAAACGAGGTACTAGTGCC